>NZ_CP071955.1:3300000-3562500 GCF_017603965.1 Xanthomonas fragariae
ACACAGGCGGATAGCCCAACGAGCACCAACCCGCTCAGGGCCAGTACCCGGATCGCGCTGTTCATAGGCCGAACTTTTTAGCGGCGCGTTGCAGCGCGCGGTTATCGGGATCGATGCGGCGCGCCTCATCGAAATAGCCCCGCGCCTCGTCCTGCTTGCCGCTGACCCACAGCACCTCGCCCACATGCGCGGCGATTTCCGGGTCCTTGACCAATGCCCAGGCGCGGCGCAGTTGCAGCAGTGCTTCTTTGGTGCGGCCCATGCGATACAGCACCCAGCCGTAGCTATCGACGATGGCCGGATTATCCGGGTCGGCGGTGCGGGCGCGGTCAATCAGCGCCAGCGCCTCCTCGTAGCGGGTGGTGCGATCGGCCAACGTGTAACCCAGCGCGTTGAGTGCCGCGACGTTTTCCGGCTCTGCAACCAGGATCTTGCGCAGATCGGCCTCGGCGCGCGCAACATCGTCGCGCCGCTCCCAGGCCAGCCCACGGGCATACAACAGTGCGCTGTCGTCAGGGTAGGCAGCCAGGCCACGCTCGAAGGCATCCAGTTCGCCCGGGGCATCGTCGGCGCGCTGATGCAGTTCGGCTTCGAGCACGTAGGCATCGCGACGCGCGTCGTCGTCAGCGCTGGCGTCGCTTTGCAATGCACGGGCTTCGGCAAGCGCTTCGGGCTTGCGGCCCAGTTCGTACAGCGCACCGGCGGCACGCAAGCGCGCTTCGCTCATCTGCGGGCCGCCAGGCACGCCGCGGTACCACTCCACGGCTTCGCCGTAGCGCTTGAGAAACTCGGCGATCTTGCCGAGCAGCAGACGGCGGTCCGGGTCAGGCTTGGTCGCGCTGCTGTTGAGCTCGCCGTACAGCGCCTCCAGCGCGGTGCGGTCCTTTTCCTTGGCAAGCATGGAGGCGCGCAACCCATAGGTCTGGGTGTCCTGGGGCCCGGTCGAAAGCACGTGCGCAGCGGCTTCGGTCTGGCCCATGGCGTCGTAGGCGAAGGCCAACGCGCCACGCAACTCGGAATCTTTCACCGCCTGCGGTTCGACATTCTTCAGCAGCGCCAGCGCTTCGTCGTTCTTGCCTTCCTGCTGCAGCTGGGTGGCATGCAACAGGGCGACGCGCGGTTCTTCGGGAAAGCGGCGCACCACTTCGTCGACGATGCGCTTGGCCAACGCCGGGCGCTCCATGCGCAGCGCGAGCCTGCCGAACTCCTGCCATGCCTCGATCTGGTTGGGGATGGCACCGGCCTTGACCACGTCTTCGAGCACGTCGGCCGAGGCTTCCGGCTCGCGCCCGCCGTTGGCCAAGGCGATCAGTGCGAAGCGCCAGCCGCGCTGACCGGGCTCCTTGAGCAGGCTAAGCAGATCGCGGCGGGCGGTGCGCAAATCGTTGCGGCGCAGGGCCAGCGAGGCCTCGGTGCTGCGCATGGCCATCGACGACGGCGCGCGAGCACGCCACAACGCCATAGCTTCGATGGCACGCGGGTCGTCGTTTGCCAGCATGGCAATGCGGGCGGCACGTTCGGCCAGCCCGGCGTCGCCGGCTTCGGCCTTGGCGGCGTCCAGATAGGCGCGGGCGGCAGCGTCCAACTGCCCGGCCTGCAGGGCGAATTCGCCAGCGAGCACGGGTTCCAGCGACGTGGTGCCGGCGCTGCCGAGGGACGGAGCAGGCAGTGCTTTTGGGGGTGCTGCGATGGCACTGGCGGAGACTGCTACCAGCAAAGGAACACTCAGGATGCGAATCGATACAGGCATCTGGGGCAACCGGGCCGTAAAATGGGGCCCTGAATGGCCGCCAGCTTATCGCAAGCAACTGAACAATGACGTTGTGGGTGCTCGGACTGAATCACCAGACCGCACCTGTGGACCTGCGCGAACGCGTGGCGTTCGCAGGTGACGCGTTGCCGCGCGCGCTTGAATCATTGCGTGCGCTGCCACAGGTGAGCGAGGCCGCGCTGCTGTCCACCTGCAACCGCACCGAACTGTATGCCATGGCCGATGACCCGCACAGCCTGGTGATCTGGCTGGATACGCATGCGCCTGGATTGAGCGGTTATCTGTATCAGCACCAGGAGGCCGAGGCGGTGCGCCACCTGTTCCGCGTTGCCACGGGGCTGGATTCGATGGTGCTGGGCGAGCCGCAGATTCTAGGTCAAGTGAAAGATGCCTGGGCCGTGGCGCGTGCGCATGGCGCGCTGGGCAGTGGACTGGACCGATTGTTCCAGCAGACATTCTCGGTAGCCAAGCGTGCACGTACCGACACCCGCGTCGGCGCCAATCCGGTCTCGGTGGCGTCCACCGCAGTGCGACTGGCGCAGGAATCCTTCACCCGGCTTAACGAATCCACAGTGCTGCTGATCGGCGCCGGCGAGACTATCGAGCTGGCCGCCAAACATTTGAGCGAAGGCCGCGTGCGCTGTTTGCTGTTCGCCAATCGCACGCTCGCGCATGCGCAGACACTGGCCAACCAACACGGTGGCTATGCATTGCCGCTGACCGATCTGGAACGCCATCTTGCCGAGGCCGACGTGGTGTTCTCGGCCACCGCTGCGCGCGAGCCGATTGTGACCCGGATGCAGATGGTGCAGGCGCTGCGTGCGCGCAAACGCAAGCCGATGCTGTTGTTCGATCTGGCAGTGCCACGCGATATCGAGGCCTCGGTGGCCGAACTGAGCGACGCTTACCTGTACACGGTGGACGATCTGGAACGTGCGGTCGAAGACAACCGCCGAGGCCGCCGTGAGGCGGCCGACCAAGCCGAGGCGATCATCGACCTGCAGGTGGCGCGCTATGTCGAAACCTTGCAGGCCAACGCGCGCCAGGCGCCGCTCAAGCGGCTACGCGCGTTCGGCGACAGTACCCGCGACGAACTGCTGGCCAAAGCCCGCCAGCAACTACATAGCGGCAAACCGGCCGACGAAGTACTTGAACAACTGGCGCATGCGCTGACCAACCGGTTGCTGCATCCGCCGACCGCCGCCCTGCGCGATGCGGCGCTCCACAACGACCTGGAATTGACCAACGCGGCCGACCGGCTATTCCCTGCAAAACCGGGTTACCAACATCCCCCTGTAGCTACACCGATTGTGAGGACTGATGACGCCGACCCTGCGCCGTAAGCTCGAAGCGCTGGCCGAGCGCCGCGAAGAATTGCAGCACTTGCTCTCCGACCCCGACGTGGTCAACAACAACCACAAGTTCCGCACGTTGTCGCGCGAACTGTCGCAGCTGGAGCCGGTAGCCGTGGCACTGGAAGACGAAGCACGCGCCAAGGCCGATCTGAGCGCGGCCGACGCCATGCGCAATGACCCGGAAATGCGCGAGCTGGCAGAAGAAGAGATCGCCGCCGCACAGGCGCGTCTGGAAGAACTCGATACACAACTGGCACTGCTACTGGTGCCACGTGACCCGCGCGACGACGGCAACCTGTTTCTGGAAGTGCGCGCCGGCACCGGTGGCGACGAAGCAGCAATCTTCGCCGGCGATCTGTTTCGCATGTACGCGCGCTACGCCGAGCGCCAGGGCTGGAAGGTGGAAATCGAATCCGACAGCCCCGGCGAGCACGGCGGCTACAAGGAAGTCGTTGCGCGGGTGGTCGGGCGCGGCGCGTACTCGCGGCTGAAGTTCGAGTCCGGCACCCACCGCGTGCAGCGCGTGCCGGCGACCGAATCGCAGGGCCGTATCCATACCTCGGCGGCCACCGTGGCGATCATTCCCGAAGCCGAAGATGTGGAAGAGATCGTGATCAATCCAGCCGATCTGAAAGTCGACACGTTCCGCTCGTCCGGCGCTGGTGGTCAGCACGTCAACAAGACCGAGTCGGCGATCCGTATCACGCATGTACCGAGTGGCGTGGTGGTGGAATGCCAAACCGAGCGCAGCCAGCATGCCAATCGCGACAAGGCGATGAAGAGGCTAAAGGCGCAATTGGTGGAAGCCGAACGCAGCAAGGCCGCCGCCGCCGAAGCGCAGACGCGCAAACTGCAGGTGGGCAGCGGCGACCGCAGTCAGCGCATCCGCACCTATAACTTCCCGCAGGGCCGCATCACCGACCACCGTGTCGAAGGTCTTACGCTGTACGACCTGCCCAATATCATCGAAGGCGATCTGGATGCCTTGATCGCGAGGCTGCTGCACGAGCATCAGGCCGACGAACTGGCGCGGTTGAGCGATAGCCCGTGAGTGCGCAGGTCCCGCGCGAGCTGTTGCAGCTGCGCGAGGCAGTGCGACGGCAACCCGGCGATTTTGTGGCCTGGTTGATGCTGGCTGATGCCGAGTTGGGCATGGGCGCGATTGCTGCCGGCCAAGCTGCGGTGCAACGCGCACTGGTGTTGCATCCGGGTCATCCGGAAGCGGTCGCACGGCTGGGTCGGGTGCGCTGGGCGCAGCAGCGGCATGCCGAAGCGGCTTCGTTGTTGCAGCAGGCATCCAATCTGGTGCCGCACCATCCGGGTATTGCGTTGTGGCTTGGGCATGCCTTGGAAGACGCAGGCCAAGCAGAAGAGGCGGCAGCCGCATATACACGCGCGCATCAGTTGCTGCCCGACGAGCCGTACATCGCTGCGCAGTTGCTCAACTGGCGACGCCGTCTGTGCAACTGGCGCGGGCTGGATGCGCTCTCCACGCAGGTGCGCGCTGCGGTGACGCAAGACGCTGCGGCTGTGGAGCCGTTCGCCTTCTTGAGCGAAGACGCCACTGCCGCCGAACAACTGGCCTGTGCACGGACGCGTGCGCAGGCGATCGCCTCGGTTCTCCGCCCGCTTTGGCCAACAACAGTGCGCCGCCAGGGTGCATTGCGAATCGGCTTCGTCTCCAATGGCTTCGGTGCGCATCCCACCGGCTTGCTGACGGTAGCGCTATTGGAAGCGCTGCAACGGCGTCGGCCGGAATTACAACTGCATCTGTTTGCGACCAGCCATGACGATCGCAGCGAGATTCGTACGCGCCTGGCGCAAGCCACGACCTTGCACGATGTCACCGCGCTGGGGCATCTGGCCACTGCGCACCACATCCGCGATCAGGGCATCGATCTATTGTTCGATCTGCGGGGCTGGGGCGGTGGCGGGCGTCCGGAAGTGTTTGCGTTACGGCCGGCGCCAGTGCAGGTGAACTAGCTGGCGTATCCGGGCACTTCGGGTGCGCCGTGGATAGACTATGTGCTGGGCGATGGGTTCGCGTTGCCACTGTCGTTGGAGCCGTTTTACAGCGAAAGGGTACTGCGCTTGAGCCGTGCGTTCCAGCCGTCGGATACCTCGCGCGTGGTTGCCGAACCACCGTCGCGCGTCGAATGCGGCTTGTCTGAGCACGGTGTGGTGCTGTGCTGCTTCAACAATAGTTACAAGCTCAATCCACGCAGCATGACGCGCATGCTGGCGGTGTTGCGCGCAGTGCCGGACAGCGTGCTGTGGTTGTTGTCAGGGCCGGGTCAGGCCGATGCGCGGTTGCACGCGGCGGCGCAGGCGCAGGGCGTGGAGGCGCAGCGGTTGGTGTTCATGCCGACGTTGCCACACCCGCAGTATCTGGCGCGCTATCGGCATGCGGATCTATTTTTGGATACGCATCCGTACAACGCGCATACCACGGCATCGGATGCGCTGTGGGCGGGGTGTCCGGTGTTGACGACGCCAGGTGAAGCGTTTGCTGCGCGGGTGGCTGGGAGTTTGAATCACCATCTGGGGTTGGATGAGATGAATGTCGCTGATGACGTTGCGTTTGTTGCCAAGGCGGTGGAGGTGGCGGGTAATCCGCGGGCGTTGGTTGCGTTGCGTTGTGGGAGCGGGTGGCGGAGCGTCGGCGCGAGTCGGGGTTGTTCGATATGGATGGGTTTGCGGATGATTTGGCGGAGTTGGCGGGTGGGGTGGCGCGGAAGCTATGGTTGGTTGGGAGATTAGCAGTGGACTTGTTGCACCGACGGTTTCACGCCGTTGTGCTGTACCCGATCGTCCAGGCTCGCTAGGCTGGCGGTATGCCTTCCAATCTCGACTTCATTCCCTTGCGACTGTGCGTGCTGACGGTGTCCGACAGCCGTACGCTGGCCGATGATCGTTCCGGCGATTATCTGGTCCAGGCCCTCGCCCACGAAGGTCATGTGCTGCACGAGCGTGCGCTGTGTCCGGACGATCGTTACCGCATGCGGGCGATCGTTTCGGGCTGGATTGCCGATACGCAGGTCAACGGCATCCTGATAACGGGCGGAACTGGCTTCACTGGCCGCGACAGCACGCCGGAGGCAATCACGCCGTTGCTGGACAAGACCATGCCCGGCTTCGGCGAATTGTTCCGCGCCATCAGTGTGGAAGAAATCGGCACCTCATCGCTGCAATCGCGTGCATTTGCGGGACTGGCCAATCACAGCTTTGTATTCTGCCTGCCCGGCTCCACGCCGGCCTGCCGCACAGCGTGGGAAAAGATCGTGCGTGCGCAATTGGATGCACGCACCAAGCCCTGCAATCTGGCGACATTGCGTCCACGCCTGGGCGAATAGCCTGCGCGTTCCATCGCTGTCGGAACGCCACATGTCGCACTTGAAACGCAAGGCTTACAAAAAGTTGCTGGAGCCGCTGCAGCTGGAACTGGTCGGCATGGCGCGTTGGCTGCGCCATACCGATCAACGCGCGCTGGTGCTGGTAGAAGGCCGCGACACCGCCGGCAAGGGCGGTGTGATCCAAACCATCGTCAGCCATCTCAATCCGCGCCAATGCCGGACGGTGGCGTTGCCCAAGCCCAGCGATCGCGAAAGCACTCAGTGGTATTTCCAGCGCTACGTGACGCATCTGCCGGCCGGCGGTGAGTTGGTGCTGATGGATCGCAGCTGGTACAACCGCGCCGGCGTGGAGCGGGTGATGGGCTACTGTACCGACGCGCAATACGCGGCGTTTTTGCAGCAGACGCCGCGTTTCGAACAGATGCTGGTCGACGATGGCATCCTGCTGTTCAAATATTGGTTATGCGTAGACCAGGCCGAGCAGGAAAAGCGCTTCGCCGAGCGTCGCGAAGACCCGCTGAAGGGCTGGAAACTGTCGCCGGTGGATGTGCAGTCGCGCACCAGATACGACGACTACACCGCCGCGCGCGAACGCATGCTCGAAGTGACGCACACGCCCTATGCGCCGTGGACGCTGGTCGATTTCAACGATCAGAAGCGCGGCCGGCTGAGCCTGATCCGCGATCTGCTGGATCGGCTCCCGGACACCTCGGTGCCCGAAGAACTGGTGCAACTGCCGCCATTGCAAAGCGAACTGCACAACGAACAGTACGGCGTGCTGAAACCGATCGACGATTACGCCGGCCAGTCCTGAGAGACTCCGTCGCTGGCCGCAGTTGCACGCGGCAGTAGCTGCAGGCCAGCCTGAAGTTCGGCCTGCTCCGCTTGCAGCACCAACTGACTCAGGCGCTCACTGAATAGCTGCACGAAACCGCGATGCAGCGGACGCATTGCCTCCATGTAATCGACGTCGTCGGCCTGCGGCCCAAGCGGGCTGCAGGACGACAGCAACACCTCGTCCAGACGCAACGCACTGTCCGGCAGCCGCACCATCGCGGCGCGACGCAACCAATCGCGCATGCCCTCGCGGTATTCGGCGGCCAGGATGTACGCCACTTCGACCTGGTCCAGGTCCACGTCCGGATTCCATGCCAGCACCTGGATGACATGCGAGCGCTCGTCCAGCGTGCGGCCTTCGGCGACCAGCGCATGCAGTTGCTGCAACAGGCGCCATTGCACGCCGGCGGCATCGCGCTGCGGGGCCGGCATGGCGCTGATGGCCAGCGCCAGACGGCGCGCGAACAACGCCGGCACGTCGGCCAGCACGATCGGGCCGGCATCGGCGCCGAGCAGAAAACGTTCGGTGCGCAGTGCCGCGGTGTCGGGCAGATAGCCATCCTGCAGCGGGCGCATCACGCCGTGGTCGAGCAAGGACAGCACCACATCCAGCCAGTAACGACGCTCTTGCTGCAACGCGCGATTGGCCGACGCGTTCTGCCAGGCAGGGCGCAGCTCTTCCAGGCGGGCGATACATGCCCGAGCATCCAATCCATCCCAGGGCGCGCGGCTGGCGTCATTGGGATCGAACATTTCTACGCTGAGCATGCCGCCGCCGAAGCGATGCCAGGTCGCGCCACGCTGGGCGCCGGCAGAGTCGGGCTTGATCGCAACCGGGGCAGCGGTGGCAGGACGCAACAACGCGGCGTAGGCGTCGGTCCACGAATCGGGCAAGCGTGCCGACAGGGAATAGCTCGCCGATGACTGGCCCAGCTTCTGGCGCGCCAAACGCAAGCTCCACAGCAGCGCACCAATCACGATGCCGCCGAAGATCCAGGCCAGCAGCCAGCTGGTGGCCGCCTGCTTAGACTGCAAGACGCGGGTCTGTGGCTGCAAAAACAGCAACCAGCCGCTACCCAGCAGGACACCGAGATACAACCACGGCGCGAACTGCGCCAACTGGCGATTGCCGCCATGTGCGGACTGGTCGTGCCCATCGTTGTGATCTTGCGTTGGAGCGGCCATTGCATTCCCCTGAACGCCTGATCGCGTTGACAATGATATCGGCGAGGCAACCCAACTCTGTTGCATTGCTGAAGTAGCGCACGCTCAGCCAGTTACAAAGTCTTCAGTCGACGGAACCGCGCAAGGCATGCGCGTCACGGACGCGACCTCAGCCGCTGGCGGGCCCTGCCAGCGGCCATGTTTCCAGTGCACTCAAGGCCGCATCATTACCTGCGGCAAGCACTCGCACGCTGCCGTCCTTCTGGGTGCGCGCGTGCCCGCGCAAGCCTAATGCAACGGCGCCCGGCGGGTGGAGGCGCGCTACCGCACGCCCTTTACCATTACGCCGACGATGAAACGCGCCGCCTGCATCAACCAGTCTTGCCGGTGATGCCGACCGCGGTTTCGATGTCGTGCGCGGTGACCGGGCCGAGAAATTGTTTGGCGATCTTGCCATCGGGGCCGATCAAATAGGTCATCGGCAGGCCACGCGGCGTGGCGAAGTCCTGCGGCGGCTGGTACGGGTCGAGAATCGCGATGGGATACGACACCGGGTGGTCTTTCAGGAAGGTCTGCATGTCGGCGCTGGTGATGTCTTCGTAGGCCAGGCCGACCACTTCCACGGTGTCGCGCATGGTGTGCAGCGCCGACAGCTCGGGCATCTCTTTCAGGCATGGCGCGCACCAGGTAGCCCAGAAATTGACCACGACCCACTTGCCGCGATGTGCGGCCAGGTCATAGGTCTCGCCGGTCAGGGTCGGCAGCGAGAGCTTGGGCATTTCGGCGGTCCGCTGTACTACCGAGGTGTTGGGCGCAGTTGCCGGGTTAGCGGCCGCAACCGACCCATCCGGCACCTGGGTGGTCGCAGCGGGCGCAGCGGCATTGCTGGCGGCGGGCGCGCCCTCGCTGGTGGGCTTGCAGGCGGTCAGCAACAACAGCGGCAACAGCAGCGCACAGGCGCCGCGCACAAGACGCACAGTCATGGAGGATCTCCGGGAAGATGGGTATAAAGGTCGCCGACTGGTTGCGCCAGTACGCTGCGCAGCGGTTGACGCAGTTGTTCCAGCGCCGCGGCGGCAGCCTGGCCGTAGGCGTCGTCGCGGCACGGCAACGGGCGGTCTTCGATCGGCACGCGCAGTTGGCAGCTTTCGTAAAGTTCGGCCAGCGGCACCACGTCCAGATCGCGCGCCAGCAGCCATTGGCCACGCTCATCGCGACGCAGCAGGCGGATGCGTTTGAGCTCGCACAGCAACCGCTGCATCAGCGTGTCGGTGAGCATGGGTTCTAGCGCAAGGATGCGGTCTTCGTCGAGCCCGTTGCCGTCGATGCGCATCTGGCGGAACCGACCGAGCAGACGCAGCAACCCGTAGATTTCAAAGCCCGGCGGTAAACGCATCGCTTCGGGCTGGTAGCGAAACGCCGCCATCGACGACGCCAACGACGCACCCAGCAGCACCGACACCCAACTCAGATAGATCCATAACAACAAGATCGGCAATGCCGACAGCGCGCCGTAAATACGCTGATAGGTCTGGAAATTGCCGAGATAGAAGCCGAAGCCCCACTTCACGATTTCCATCAGGATCACCGCCATCAGCGCGCCCGGCAGTGCATGCCGCAGGCGCACCGCATGCTGGGGCACCACGCGATAGATCAGCACGATGCAAACGAATTCCACCGCCATCGGCGCCAGGCGCCACGCCAATTCGGCCAGCCATTGGCCTTCGGTGGTGCGAAACAGCGGCAACGCGAATACGTAGGCCGCCATCGCCATCGAGGCGGCAGCCAGCATCGTGCCCAGCGTCAGCACGGTCCAATAGATCAAAAAGCGCGTCACCTTCGGCCGTGCGGCGGCCACGCGCCAGATGCTGTTGAAGGTCTGTTCGATGCTGTGCAGGGTGATCAACAACGAGGCCACCAGCGCGACCATACCGGCCACGGTGAACTTGCCCAGATCCTCCAGCGAGCGATTGAGATAGTTCTGTACCGAGCGCGCCGCGCCAGGCACGAAATTGTTGAAGATGAAGTCGGTTAGCGCGTCCTTCCACTGGTTGAAGGCCGGAAACGCCGACAACACCCCAAACACCACAATCGCCAATGGCACCAGCGCAAACACTGTGGTGTAAGCGAGCGAGGCCGCAGCCTGGAACAGCCTGTCATCGAGAAAGCGGCGCCATAGGAAACGCCCGAAGCTCACCGCCAGCGCGCGGTCGCGCAGGCGTTCTTTCCATTGGTGGATTTTGTTCACATGCGACATCGCGCAAGGGTACCCGGTGCGCCGTCGTCGCGGCCTTGCCGCAGGTGCGGCATGCAGCAACCCGCTGGCTTGGCCGATACTGTAGCAACTCACACAAGCGGTAGATGCCCGATGGCGGAGATTCTGGTGCTGTATTACAGCCGGGGCGGTTCGGTAGCGCGGCTGGCGCGACAGATCGCGCGCGGCATCGGCGAAGTGCCCGGCATGAGCGCACGCCTGCGCACGGTGCCGCCGGTGGCCGCGGTGACCCAGACCAGTGCCCCGCCGGTGCCGGACGAAGGGGCGCCGTATGTCGACCGCGCCGATCTGGCCGACTGCAGCGGTGTTCTGCTGGGTAGCCCAACCCGCTTCGGCAACATGGCCGCGCCGATGAAGCACTTTCTCGACAGCCTGGGCGCCGAATGGGCCAGCGGCACCCTGGCCGGCAAGCCCGCAGGCGTGTTCACTTCCACAGCTTCGATGCACGGCGGCCAGGAATCCACCTTGTTGTCGATGCACCTGCCGTTGCTGCATCACGGCTGCCTGATCGTCGGCATCCCGTTTACCGAGGCCGCGCTGAGCCATACCACCAGCGGCGGTACGCCTTACGGCGCCAGCCATGTCTCCGGCGCCGGTGGCGACCCGCAGCCGAGCGAGGACGAGGCATTACTGGCGCGCGCGCTGGGCCGCCGGGTTGCCGATATAGCGCGCCGGTTAGCCATTCCGTGAGCCTGCGCGCCACGCATTGGCTGCTGACGGTCGCGCTGCTGACGCTAACGGTGTTATTCGTGATCTGGTTTCGCGACGACCCGCACCGCACTGCGGCGCTGCTGGTGTTCGCATTGCCATCCGCGCTGACCGGCGTGCTGGCGGTGCGCAGCGCGCATGCACGTTTCTGGGCAGGCGTGTTTGCATTGGGCTGGTTCAGTCATGGCGTGATGGTGGCTTGGAGTCAGCCCGATGCGAGCACGCTGGCCTGGCTGGAATTACTGCTCGCGCTGCTGGTGGTGGCGTTGGTAAGCGGCCCCGGCATGGCGGCGCGCTTCGGCAAGCACCGCACGCCGCGGTGACGACGGTGCCCTGCAGCGCCCTCGCGCCGGGGTCGTATCATCACCGCCCCCCGCGCGGCTTGCACCGTGCGCTTTAAGGAGATCGCAGCAATGGAAGACCTCCTGATCGTTACCACCGGTGGCACGATCGACAAGATCTACTTCGACGACAAATCGGACTACCAGATCGGGGACCCACAGATCGGCCAGATCCTCCAGGAACTGGGCGTTACCTTCCGCTTCTCGGTGATGCCGATCATTCGCAAGGACTCGCTGCACATCAACGATGCCGACCGCGAGCTGATCCGCGCCACCATCGCCACGCAGCCAACGCGCCATGTACTGATCACCCACGGCACCGATTCGATGGTGGAAACCGGCAAGTTGCTGCAGTCGATCGCCGACAAGACCATCGTGATGACCGGCGCACTCAACCCGGCGCGCTTTCGCGGGTCGGATGCCGAATTTAATATCGGCTGCGCAGTCGGTGCGGTGCAGTCGTTGCCGGCCGGCGTGTATATCGCCATGAACGGGCGCATCTGGAATCCGGAACAGGTGCGCAAGAACGTGGCCGCCAACCGCTTCGAGTCGATTTGACGCGATGAGCAAAACCACTCGCGCAACCAGGGCATTGGACGCCGCTGGCGTGGCCTATGTGTTGCACCCGTACGACTACAAGACCGATGCCGAGGCGAAAGGCGCAGGCCGCGCACGCGTTGGGACTGGCACCGCAGACCGTGCTGAAGACGTTAATGGCGTGGGTGGACGACCAAGCAGTATGCGTGGTGATCCCATGCGAGCGCGGCGTGTCGTTGAAGAAACTGGCCAGGGCGCACGGCGGTAAATCGGCGCGCATGATGGACGTTGCCGATGCCGAACGCCGCACCGGTTACAAGGTCGGCGACATCAGCCCGCTCGGCCAGCAACAGCAGACGCCGGTGCTGATCGAAACCATTGAGGTTGAAGCGCCATCACTGTGGATCAACGCCGGCCAGCGCGGCCTACTGCTGGAACTGCCCGCCGATCGCATCGTTGCGGTGTTGCAGGCGCGCCCTTGCAGTCTTTGTGAGTGAGTTCCGTGCGATTGCGTCCTGCGCCAGTCGCACAGGACGCGACGGTCGCTCAATACGTCGCCACGAGATTGACCGCCGAGAACGCCAGCGTGGCCTTCAGTCGCACGTAGTACACACCCGGCGCGGGCGTGCTCAGCGTGCAACTGTCGGCATTGCCGATCGTAGCGGTACGACAGCTGTAGGCGGTCTCGGTCGGCAACGCACCGGCACGCAGCGACAGATCGGCATTGCCGCTGCCACCGCTGAGCGTCACCCGCAAGCTACGTGTGCCCGCAGGCACGTTGATCTGGTAATACAGCGAGCCACCAGCAGCCGCAACCAGGCCACTGCGTGCTGCATTGCTGGTCAACGTGGTCGAGGCGATCACTGCAGCCATGGCGCCATCGGCGTTGAGCAGCCCTGCTCCGCAGCCTTGTGTGCACGCCACCGGCAGTTGGCGCGCGCTACTCTTTAGCACGGACTCCACGCTGGCCGCACCGAGCGGATTGAGCGCCACCGATTGCATCAACGCAATTACGCCGGCCACATGCGGCGCCGCCATCGAGGTGCCGCTGTAGACCGAATAATTCGCATTGGCCGCTGCACCGGTCCCACTATTGAGCGTAGCCAGAATCGACTGCCCGGGTGCGGCAATATCCACGCCCTTGCCGAAGTTGGAGAAACTGGCCTTGGCGCCGGCCGACGTGGTCGCCGCGACAGCGATAACGTTCGGGCAATTGGCCGGCACGCTGTTGGCTACGTCGACATTGCTGTTGCCCGCAGCAACCACCACGCTGGTGCCACGCGACACGGCACTGGCGATCGCATTACTCAAGGTGGTGGAACAGGTGCCGATACCGCCCAGCGACAGGTTGATCACCTTGGCCGGGGTCGGGTTGGCCGGCACACCGGACACCGTGCCACCGGACGCCCATAAGATCGCATCGGCAATATCGGACAGATAACCACCGCAGCGGCCCAACACGCGTATCGGCAACAGCTTGGCGTTGAATGCCACCCCCGCAGTGCCGGCGCCATTATTGGCTGCTGCCGCGACGATGCCGGCCACGTGTGTGCCGTGCCAACTGGAGTTGGACGCGCTCGCACCGCTACCGCATTCATTGGCGGCGGCCGAGTCGCCGACATCGGCAGCATCGCTGTCGCGGGCAGTTCCATCGCGGGCGATGAAGGTATCGCTAATGAAGTCGTAACCGGGCAGCACATTGGTTGACAGCTCCGGATGCACAGTGACGCCGGTATCGATCACCGCTACCACCACGCCCTTGCCGGTCGCCTTGTCCCAAGCCGGTCGCACGTTGATGCCGGCTGCGGTCGCGCCCAGCGCCCACTGCTCGGACAGGCGGGTGTCGTTGGGCACCAGCGTCGGCCGCAGCACCATGTCCACTTCCACCCGCTTGACCGACGGGTCGGCCGCCAGCCGGCGCATCAGGGTTTGCGCATCGACCCGGTCCAACGCGCGGTCGGCCACCAGCAATTGCGGCCCGACCCCGAGCCAACGCGATGCCGACAACCCGAGAGCACGCCCACTCCGCGCCGGCACCGCGCTAGCGATCTCGCGCAAGGAGCCACTCAGACGTCTGCCCTGGTTGCTTGCGGTGCTGTCCTTGTAGCTGACGATGAAACGTTGGTGAGCCGATGCCGACCCCAGCCCCTGCAGGCTGACGTCGCCAGCGAATGCAGGTGCAGTGCCGCATAGCAGTGCACTGGCTAGTGCAATATGACTCAAACAGCAGAACGATACATGGCGCATTGAATCCCTCCCCAAGGATGTAGGTCTGCAACCAAAGGCCGGATATGGCCCCAGTTGCGATGAGGCACGCCGGCTAGCGTGGCTTCCCACCTGCAACTTTATCGACAGGGCTCGCGCGAAGCTGAGCAGGGATCGGGAGCCACGCGTGGCGTGCCATCGCGTTCGTTAAGGATGACGGTCGGATGGATAGACGGTTGCCGCTGACGCTGCCGCCGAACGCCCATACGATGGCATCGGAGATGTCCGACAACGCACCGCAGCAGCGGCCCAGTACACGGACCGGAACGACCTTGGCATTGAGCGCGGTGTCGGCCACGCTGCTGGTGTTGTTAGTCACCGCCGATAGCGTGCCGGCCACATGGGTGCCATGCCAGCTGGAATTGGACACGGCGCAGCCGCTGTCCGAATTCCAGTCGCCTTCGTCGGCCGGATCGCTGTCGCGGCCATTGCCATCGCGCACGGTTGCGGCGTCGCTGATGAAGTCGTAGCCGGCCAGAATGTTGGCGTTGAGGTCCGGATGGCTGGTGATGCCGGTATCGATCACCGCAACGACCACGCCGGTACCGGTAGCCTTGTCGCGGGCCGGGCGGACGTTGAGGCCGGCGTTGGTGTTGCCAAGGCTTCATTGCTCGCACAGGCGAGTGTCGTTGGGGTCAGGGTGGCGCGCAGGATCTGGTCGACTTCCACGTTCTGCACGTTAGGTCGACTGCCATTTGGCGTATCAGGGTTTCGGCTTCGGCGCGATCCAGCGTGCGGTCGGCCTAGACCAGCTCAGGCCCCAGTGACAGGCGGCGCACCGAGTTCAAGCCCAGCGCCTTGCCGGCCTTGGCCGGAACGGCGCGCGCGGCGGCGCCGAAACAGCTGGTCGGCATGGTGGGATTGGCCAGTGCAGTGCTGCCGTCCTTGTAGGTCACGATGAATTTTTGGTGGGTCGGGGCGTTGGCAAGACCATCGAGATAGACCTCGCCAGCGAAGGCCGCAGTCGCCAGCAGCAGGGAGGTAAGCGCGGTCACGCTCAGCACGGTGGGCACGCAAGGACGCCTCCGGAAAGACACGTTCGACATCGAATTCCATTCTAGATCAAAGAGAACCGCCATAGCGGTGTAATCCTGTGCCGCCTTCCATAGGTCGGCATCGAGGTGCCCTGATCGATCCCTTGCTCATCAATCCGTCCAGCGAACCTAGTCCACTCAAACCAGAATGAAAAATAATATTTTTTACTTTTTAAAATTTATATTTAAATTTTTTTGACGCACCACTGATCCGTTCAACCTGCTTCCTCCGCTTTTTTTGACGGCGCCATCGCTTGCATGCTGCGTCGCAGGCTAAAAAACCCCCGCGCTAACGCGCAGAGGCCTGTTTTTGAAGCGGTGGCGTTGACTCAGAGCAGGCGCACCAGCCATCCATGACGGTCCGGGACACGTCCATACTGGATGTCGGTCAGTTCCTGACGTAGCGACATGGTCACCTCGCCAGCCGGCGCCGACGGATTGCCCACTGCAAAGCCATCACCCTTCAGCTCACCGATCGGAGTGATCACCGCCGCAGTGCCGCAGGCGAACACCTCGGTGATCTCACCCGAGGCCACGCCCTGCTTCCACTCGTCGATGGCGACCTTGCGCTCGACTACGCGCATACCGCGGTCGCGGGCCAACTGAAGGATGCTGTCGCGGGTGATGCCTTCCAGGATGCTGCCTGAAAGTTCCGGCGTCACCAGACTGCCGTCGTTGTAGACCAGGAAAACGTTCATACCGCCCAATTCTTCGATGTACTTGCCTTCCACCGGGTCAAGGAACAACACCTGCGAACAATCCTGCGCATGGGCTTGTTGCTGCGGCAGCAGCGAGGCGGCGTAGTTGCCACCGCACTTGGCGGCACCGGTGCCACCCTTGGCCGCACGCGCGTAGTCGGTGGACAGCCAGATCGACACCGGCGCCACGCCGTTGGCGAAGTACGGGCCGGCAGGGCTGGCGATCACGTAGTACGAGGCCTTGTGCGCAGCACGCACGCCCAAAAACGCCTCGTCGGCGATCATGAAAGGGCGGAAATACAGGCTGGTCTCCGGCGCCGACGGCACCCAGCTCGCATCCATCGCCACCAATTGGCGCAGCGATTCGACGAACAGATCGACCGGCAATTCCGGCAACGCCAGACGGCGCGCCGAACGTTGCAGACGCTCGCCGTTTGCCTGCGGGCGGAAGGTCCAGATCGAACCGTCCGCATGCCGGTAGGCCTTGATGCCTTCGAAGATTTCCTGGCCGTAATGCAACACCGAGGCGGCCGGATCCAGCTGCAAAGGGCCATACGCGCGCACCTGCGCGTCGTGCCAGCCCTGCTCGTTGTTCCAGGCAATGGCAACCATATGGTCGGTGAAATGCAGCCCGAAACCAGGCGAGGCCAGGATTACGGACAGTTCGTCGGCACTGCGCGGCGACGAAGAACGGGTGGAAGCGAAGGACACGGACACCGGAAGATTCCTATAGGGAGGGCGAAAAGACGCGGCGCGACCTCTTCGACATGGCGCCTGACGAGTCAGAGCATACCGGTCTCGAGACGGGCCGCCTCGGACATCATATGCCTGCCCCAGGGCGGGTCGAAGACCAGCTCGACGTCGGCCTCGGCAATGGTCGGAATCATCTCCACCTTGCTGCGCACGTCATCGACCAGGATCTCGCCCATGCCGCAACCGGGCGCGGTCAGCGTCATCTTGACCTCCACCCTGCGCTGATCGTCTTCCTCCCGATGGCTGACCACCGCCTCGTAGACTAGGCCCAGATCGACGATATTGAACGGGATTTCCGGATCGAAGCAGGTGCGTAGTTGCTGCCACACCAGGGCTTCGACTTCTTCGTCGCCGGCGTTAGCGGGCAGTTCCAGCCCAGGCGGCGGCTCCTTGCCGATCGCATCGCCATCCTTACCGGCAATGCGGAACAAATTGCCTTCGACAAAAACGGTGTAGCTGCCCCCCAGCGCCTGAGTGATATAGCCGTAACTGCCTGCGGGCAGGGTCACCGAATCGCCCTGCGGCACCATGACGGCATCGCAATCGCGTTCGAACTGGACAGGTTCGCTGCTACGGGAGTACATGAGGTGAATATGGGGCCGCGCCGGACACGCGCAAGTCGGCCATTCTAGCCGACCGCGGCGGCGGCGGCCTCAACACCGAGCCTGTGACGAGGCCGCATTCCATCTACTGCATGTCGTCTGAACAAGCAGTGCATCGCAAAGGGCAGCATGCGTTCTATCATGTGCGCACTGTCAGGAGATCCAATGCCGCCCACCTCCGCGTCCGCCAGAACCGCCCACTGGCTCTGGCCCCCGCTCCTGCTGCTGGGATGCGTCACCGCACTCATCGCCTGGATGCTCATCGCCCTTACCCTTGGCAACCAGGCCGGGTGGATGGCCGTGCTGGCGGCGCTGGAAATCGTCTGGATGCTGCGCCTGGGCACGCTGGCCGCCGGTCCGTTGCGCATCGGCGTCGCCCTCGCGGCGACTGCGCTGATCATCGTCGGCGCCAACTGGGGCATCGCCTCGGCACAACTGGGTGGATCACTGGGCCTGGACATATCGACCTCAGCGCAGAAGATGGGCACCGGCCTGGCCTGGACCCTACTGCAACTGGCCAACAACGGCTTCGACCTGCTGTGTTACGCCGCCGCGCTGTTGCTGGCGTGGTGGGCAGCACGCTGAGTCAGGTGCGTTTTCTGGTAATACCGAGCGCAGTGATCCTTCGACAATGACGCAGCACGCAACCGCGTAGCAACGTCATTGTTGGCTTTTCGTTCCGCTGGCGCGGCCATCTCAAAGAGCGGACCGCTAGCGCGCCAAACACCGAGCGCCAGCTGGTCACCACCATAGTTCTTCGGGTTGACCACCTTCAGGATCGGCATGCCCTAGATCGGACTGGCCGGGTCGGTCTTTGCGATCGGGTTGACCACATCCTTGGCACCGATCACCAGCGACACATCGGTGCTGGCGCATTCGGGATTGATGTCGTCCATGTCGGCAATCGAGTCGTAAAGAACTGTACAGCGCTACGAACTTTTCGCTCATCCTTTTCGCTCATCGTCTTTCGCTCCACTTGCCGTGCGGCCCGCCGATCACACCCACGCCGTGCGCGCGCTGGCGCGTGTCAACCGAATCGTCGCTCGCCCGTTGACATCGTACCGTTTCCACGGAAGCTACCCTGTGCTGGTGGGAACCCCTTTGGATCCGCAGCTCTCTGCACCGGCCGCCGCCGCACCGGTTTCGCTGGACGCCTTTCTGGCCGGCATCGGTCCGCGTGCGTTCCGTTTTGCAGAGGCAGGTTTGCGTCACCGCGAAGACGCATTGGATGCCGTGCAGGACGCCATGGTGCGCCTGCTCGGTTATCGCGAGCGGCCGGCTGAGGAATGGACGCCGCTGTTCTGGAGCATCCTGCGCAGCCGCATCGTCGATCTGCAGCGGCGGCGTACGTTTCGTCTGAAGTTCTGGGCACCGGCCGAGCGTTCCAATGACGAAGGCACCATCGAATGGGCCGACCCCGGCACTGGGCCGGTCGACGAACAACAGCATCAACAAGCCTACCTACGCTTGGTTGAAGCTCTGCGCAGCCTGCCGGGCCGCCAGCGCGAAGCATTCACACTGCGTGTGCTCGAAGGCCTGGATGTGGCCACCACCGCCAAGGCGATGGGCTGCACGGAAGGCTCGGTCAAAACTCACCTGTCGCGCGCGCGCGACGCGTTGCAAAAACAGTTCGAGGATTTCCTGTGAACCGCTCCCATGATCCGGCTCAGTTGGATGCGCACCTGCGTCAACTGCATACCACCGCGCTTGCCAGCCTGCCGCCGCAGACATTAGCGCGGCTGCGTCAGGCACGCCATGCCTCGGCAACCACGCGTGCACGGCGCGGCAACTGGTTGCTGGCGACCGCATGTTCGGGGTTGCTGGCGATCGGCATCGGCCTGCAGCTGCGCCCAAGCGAAACGGCAGCGTCTGGCACCACGCCGCCCCAGGCGATTGCCGGCAGCAACGCCATCGCCGATACCGACGACATGCTGACCCAGAACCCGGACCTGTACGTCTGGCTAGGGTCCGAAACTATCCTGGCCATGGATTAAACACGATGACCCGCATCACCCGCCTGCTGTTGACGCTGTTGCTGTGCGCCGGGCCCTGCGCGTCGTTGTTGGCGCAAGTCCACCCGCCGGGACCTCCGGGGCCACCGCCATCGGACGGCCCGGTCCCGCGCAACGAAACGCCGATGCCCGAATGGGACCGGCTGACCCAACAACAGCGTCAGGTGCTGATCGATGCGCTGCGCGAACGCTGGAACGACGTGCCCGAAGAACGCCCGCGCATGTACCGGCACGCCAGCCGCTGGCTGGACATGACTCCGGATCAACGCATGCAAGCCGAGGCCGGCATGGACCGCTTCCGCAACATGCGCCCCGACCAGCGCCGCGAAGCCAAGGCATTGTTCGAGCACATGCGCACGCTCAACCAACAACAACGTAATGAGCTGCAACACCGCTGGCAGAAAATGACCCCGGCCGAGCGCAGTATCTGGTTGCACGAGCATCCGCCGGTGGACGATTGAGTGCGCGCACGCCGCGTTGAACGTGTGTTCTGTAGCAGCGATTTGCTCGGTAAAGCGCTTTGCGTTGCTCCGGTCTGGCGCCACAGTCGCGGCGATGCTGGCAGAACACGGCGCGTGGACGACCGGCGACGGCTCAAGCAACCCTTTCAGCAACGGCGCGAACCCAACTTCGGGCGCCAAGGCGAGCAGCGCTGCGTGTTTGCGGTCGACCGCAAGCGTTGCATAGCCATGCACCGCGCTCCAGGCCAGCAGGGTGCGCTGTTCCCAGCACCTGCACGCTTGAAGCAATGGCGTGGCGCGCGATTCCCCGCACCGTCTCGCGCAGGCAGGCTAGTGCTGCTGCACTGGCCTCGGTCAACCACAGCAAGCTGCGTGAGCGCCCGTCCAATCCCGCTTCCAGGCCCAGCATCAGCCGGAAATGCTGCGGAAATTCCATTGCGAAGCGGATATAGCCAAGCCCACAGCCCAACAGCGGGTCGGCCAGGTGCTGTCGGAGGAGTGTTCAACAACTGCGCCGCCTCATGGCAGCCCAGTTGTTGGTCGCATCGCGTTCAGTGCACCGTGCTGTTATGCAGCGGATCCAGCCGATCGATCACGCCCTGCATCGCGCTATCGAAAGCGCCATCGTTGATGTGCTTGCGCAAACGGCCCAACCGCACCATCACTGCCAGCTCTTCCGGCGAGGCGACACAGAAGCGCACGCCGCGGCGGTTGACGAACAACAGACGCTGCGAAATCGGGCTCACCCACGATAGTTTGCCGACCTGCACCTTGCCATCCTTGTCGACAAAATCCAGCCAGGTGCCGATGTCCATCGCGCGGAAACGCTCGGCGTCGGCACTGTCGACGCCCTGCGCCACCGCTTCGGCGCCGAGCACCACGCTGACGCTTTTGGCAGCAGGCGGAAGGTTGACCTGCGGCAGTTCCGGCAACCACTTTTCCAGTTCCGGGCGCGCCTCGGCGATCGCTTGCAAAGTGTCGTGCAGCGCACCGATCGCTACCACCACCGCATCGTCATGCAAACCGACGCTGGCAAACACACGATGCAGCGCAGGCCGCCAGACCTGCAGCCACGACTTGTCGATGCTGTGGCGACGCGCTTGGGCCAGTTCTTCGAGCACGCCATCGGCCAGGGTCAGCGCCTCGACGGTGCCCGGACCTTCGTCGCCATCGCGCAGGATCGCCATGGTCAGATAGTGCAACCAGGGTTGGCGCAGGAAATCTTCCACTGCCTTGGGCAAGGGTGCGCTGGCCAGCACACGCTGCTCCAGTTCAGACAGCGCGCGGCTGCGCGCCAGCTCGAGTTTTTCCTGACCACGCTGGGTCTCGGTGGCACGACGCTCGGCAATTTCCACCCGGCGCCGGTGCTGCGACAGGAAGTCGTGGAACTCTTCTTCCAGGGTCTGGAAGATCGCCAGGTTTTCGTTGAACTCGGCCACCAGGCGGTCGACGATTTCTTCGACCTTGCCCATCAGCACGCGCTCGGTCGCGCTGTTGCCGTTATTGCCTTCGCAGGCCTCGGCCAACGAATTGAGCAGACGTCGCGCCGGATGGGTTTTCTGCACGAACATCGTGCGATCCAGCAGCGCGACCTTGACGAACGGCACCACCAAACGGCCGATCGTCTCGCGCGAACGGTTTTCCAGATCGAGTTGGTCCAGGATCACGTCGAACAGCATGCCGACCAGATCGATCGCATCCTCGTCCATCGGGTCCAGCCGCGCGCTGGCCGGATCCACGCCTAGTCGCGTGGCGCTGGACAGCATCTCGTTCTTCAGCCGCCGCGCAAGCGACTCGTTGTCGTCGCCGATCGCCGTCTGCAGCGTCGCGCTTGGCGTGGCCTGCAGCAGCGACAGTACCGACATCATTTCGCGCTGGCTCAACGGGCGTTGCTGACCCACTGCAACCGTCGCCGCAGAGGTGGCGTTGTTACGCACGCTGCGGGTCTGCTGCAGCAGCTCATGCAGGGCTTCGAGCAGCATGCCCTGACTGTCGCCAGGATGAGCGCCGTCGCCGTCCATGCCGTCAGCACTGCTGCCATCGCCCTGACCCCGCTGGGTCGCCTCCTGCATGCGGCCACGGCTATGCGCCCAGCGGTCCAGAAAACGGTTGGCCCAGGCCGGCGCATTTTGATCGTTTTGATCGTTGCCGCCCCTATCGGCGTGCGCTCCCTGGCCATCGGCCTGCGCGCGTTCTTCCGGCGTTTGGCCACGCGGCTGCATGCGCTGCGGCGGAGGTTTGGCATGCGAAATTTCCGGCATCACCCCGGCCTTGGCCAAGGTCTCGTCCAAGCGCGCATACAACCTGCCGATCGGCTCGGCCAGGTCGCGCTCGCACAGCTTGATCAGCACTAGGCGTACTTCCGGCGCCAAGTCGCAGGTGGCGAAGGCTTCGTGGATCGCCGCACCCAAATGTTCCGGGCCGATCGGGTTGGTATCGGCCGTCAATTCCAGACCACCGGCAATCCAGCCCAGACGGCGGTCGAGGCGTGCCAGCACCTGCTTGAAGTCGCGCAGCAGCACGGTGGCCAGATGACGCACCGCCAGCCGAGATTCGAGCACGCGTTCGGGTACAAGACTCAGTGGGCCGGTGCCAATTTCGCCGGCCAATACCGCTTCGGCCGACAATGGCATGCCAAGCACCAGCGCCTGCCAGCCATCTTCCAGCTGCTGGCAAAACTGCGTGGCGACATCGTCGTGCTTGCGGCGCAATTCGCGCATGCCATCGAGAAACAGCAACTGAGACGCGCCAGCGGATTCGGCACGGTCGAACAGCACATCATCGAAATGTGCGACTGCGGCTGCAAATAACTGCACGAGCGCGGGTTTAAACACGTCGTACGCCTGTTCGAGCAAGTGCTGGTCACGGCCCGGGTGTCCAGACGCACTGGGCTGAAAAGTCATGCGCAAAGGCTCCCTGCCTCTGCAGGCGTAAAAATTTTCATAAGGAGGAAAAACAGACCCGGCCCGACATTCCGCCCTCGCATGGTAGTTTTTTCGCTTGTTCGTTAAGTGTGACGAATTCATCCTTTTAACCGTGACCGCCCTAGGTTTGCGTTTCAGGCCGCCATCCTAGCTTGCAACGCCGCGGTGGGTTTGCCAACGCACGTCATACGCCTGCGGGGGTTAAGACTTCAGCTTGGCGGCTACGCCCAGGCCGTCGACCACACCTGGCATACCGCCTATAAGTAAAGTGTCGTCTCCACGATGCAGATGCAGCTGCAGCCGATCCAGCCAGAGCATCATCGCCAGCTCCTCCAGCGAAGACACCCATAGCAGCCTGATGCGTGACGAACGCCCGCCGCGCGGAAATCGGGCTGATCCTGGACAGCTTGCCAGGTTGCACGCCACCCTTGCGGTAGAAGAAACGCAGGCGGGTACCGATCGCCATGATCCGGGACAAATCTGCAGTGATGCGATCGAAACGCTCAGAGCCCGCACGGGAGGTCAATCGCAGGTGGCAGATGTCGTCTGGCCGGCCAGTGATGCGGCGGGCGTTGGGAAGGGCCCGTCTATAATTGCCGTTTCGTTGCTCCGACTCGGAAATTATGCACTCACCGTATTCGCTCCAGGCGCTGGACGCGCGCCGCTCGGTCCCCTCCAAACAACTTGGCGAGCCCGGGCCGGATGAAGACACCCTGCTGCGCATGCTCACCTCGGCGGTGCGCGTGCCCGATCACGGCAAGCTGGTGCCGTTCCGCTTCCTGCGTATCAGCGGCGACGCGCGCCAGGCATTGGGCGATTTCCTGGCCGAGCGCACCCAGGCTACCGACCCGCTGGCATCGGCAGCAGCGATCGCAAAAGAGCGCGGACGCTTCAATGATGCGCCACTGGTGATCGTGGTGATCGCCTCACTGCGCCCCGAGCATAAGGTGCCCGAGCAGGAACAACTACTCACCGCCGGCTGCGTGTGTTTTGCGCTGCTGCAGGCCGCGCAGGCGCAGGGCTTCGGCGCGCAGTGGCTGAGTGCCTGGATGGCTTACGACCCGGCAGTGACCGGCTATCTGGGTCTGGAGAAAAACGAGCGCATCGCCGGTTTCATCCATATCGGCACGCCCCGGATGCAGGTGCCCGAGCGGGAGCGCCCGGATCCTCGTGCGCTGCTGCGCGACTGGACCCCGTGACCACGCACACCACCATGCTCGAAGGTGCGCCGCTGGCGATCCAGCGCCCGATCCCGCTATATCTGGTCGATGCCAGCCTGTATGTGTTCCGTGCCTGGCATTCCATACCGGACGAATTTCACGATGCGCAAGGCTGGCCGACCAATGCGGTGCATGGCTTTGCGCGCTTTCTGCTCGACCTGCTCGAACGCGAGCGCCCCGAGCACATCACGATTGCCTTCGACGAGGCGCTGGACAGCTGCTTTCGTCACGCAATCTACCCGGCCTACAAAGGCAATCGCACGCCCGCGCCGGATGCGTTGCGCCGTCAGTTCGCGCACTGCAAAGCGCTATGCGCAGCACTCGGATTGAGCGTGCTCGCCCACCGCGATTACGAGGCCGACGATCTGATCGGCAGCGCCTTGCACAGCATGCGCACGCACGGCTTGCGCGGCGTGATCGTATCGGCCGACAAGGATCTGTCGCAGTTGTTGTTCGAACACGACGAGCAATGGGATTACGCGCGCAACGTGCGGTGGGGCATGGACGGGGTCAAGGCGCGGCTCGGCGTGCACGCGCACCAGATCGCCGACTACCTGGCGCTATGCGGCGATGCGATCGACAACATTCCAGGCGTCACCGGCATCGGCGCCAAATCGGCCGCAGTCTTGCTGTCGCATTTCGGCAGCCTGGATGCGTTGCTGGAGCGCATCGACGAAATCCCATTCCTGCGTCTGCGTGGCGCTGCGCAAATGGCAGTGCGATTGCGCGAACAACGCGAACACGCGTTGCTGTGGCGCCAGCTCACCACCATCGCACTTGACGCACCGTTGGCGCTGACCGAATTGGGTTTCACGCGAGCGCAAGCAGACCAGGACATGCTGACCGGGTTGTGCGAAAGCCTGCGCTTGGGCCCACTCACGCGGCGCCGGCTGCTGGACGCGAGCGTCGGCGCGCCCGCACCGCTCCCTCCCGTTTCCCTGGAACAAGGTCTGCACCCATGAACCGACACGACACCCCGCCCACCGTGGTTTACGAAGGCAAATATCAGCGCATGGTCGTGCGCGGAACCTGGGAATATTCCGAGCGCGTGCATGCCGGAGGCCTGGCCGCGATCATCGTGGCGGTAACGCCGGACGATGCGATGTTGTTTGTCGAACAGTTCCGCGTACCGTTGCAGGCGCGCACCATCGAAATGCCGGCAGGCCTGGTCGGCGATGTGCATGCCGATGAATCGATCGAACTGTCGGCCATTCGCGAACTGGAAGAAGAGACCGGCTGGACCGCCGAGCACGCCGAAGTGCTGATGATCGGCCCCACCTCGGCCGGCGCCAGCAGCGAGAAGATCGCCTTCGTGCGCGCCACCGGCTTGCGCAAGGTCGGCGCCGGCGGCGGCGACGCCAGCGAAGACATCACCGTGCACGAGATCCCGCGCGCGCAGGTGGGCGCCTGGCTGGTGCAGAAGATGGCCGAGGGCTATCAGATGGACCCCAAGTTGTGGGCCGGGCTGTATCTGGCCGATCACGCCCTGGACGGTACCCCGCGTGGCTGAAGCGACCACCGACCGCCTGCTCGGCCCCGAAGATCCCGTACCATTCAGGGTGCACAACGCACAGGCCGCATCACCGTGGCTGTTGATCGCCGACCACGCCGGCCAACGCGTGCCGGCGCGGCTGAGCAATCTTGGTTTGCCGCAGCACGAACTGGACCGCCATATCGGCTGGGATATCGGCATCGCCGAAGTCACCCTCTTATTGGCCGATGCGCTGGATGCAACCGCCATCACCCAGACCTATTCGCGCCTGGTGATCGACTGCAACCGCCCGCATGGCGCCGCCGGCCTGATGCCGGAAGTCAGCGACGGCACGCCGATTCCCGGCAACCTGGAATTGACGCTCACCGATCGGCAGCAGCGTATCGAGGAGATCTTTGCGCCGTACCACGCACGCATCGCGGCAGAACTCGATGCACGTGCACAGCGCGATCGACCGACACTGCTGGTATCGATGCATAGCTTCACCCCGATCATGGCTGGCACCGCGCGGCCCTGGCACGCAGGCGTGCTGTACAACCGCGACACGCGGCTGGCGCATCGCCTGTTGCAGGCCCTGCACGCCGAACCGGAGCTGGTGGTCGGCGACAACCAACCGTATGCGGTCGGCGATACCACCGACTACGCGATACCGGTCTACGGCGAAGGCCGCGGGTTACTGCATGTGGAACTGGAACTGCGCCAGGACCTGATTGCCGATGCCGCCGGACAGCAGGCGTGGGCGCAGCGACTGGTGCGCCTTCTGCCGCCGTTGACAGATGACTTACTGCCGCGCTGAAACACGCAGCATCATGCCAATCATCACCGGAGATACAAGGCGCGCTGGCGTGCGATGAGGCTTTACCGGTAGTGCCTTGATTGCGCGCCAGCGCGCGCCTACGGGCCATGTGCATTCGACCAGGCATGCTCCGGTCGACGTGCGTACAGTCGCTCAAGCAAACCCGTCAGTCGCGCGCACCAGCGCATCGACGTTTTCCGGCTCCAACGCCGAATGGCCGGAAGCCGGGCTGATCTTCAGCTGCGCCTTGGGCCAGACCTTATGCAAATCCCAGGCGCTTTGCAGCGGGCACACCACATCGTAGCGGCCGTGCACGATCACCCCGGGGATGTCGGCGATGCGATGCGCGTCGCGCAGCAACTGGTCTTCGACGTCGAAAAAACCGCCGTTGACGAAGTAGTGATTTTCGATGCGCGCGAACGCCAATGCGAAATGCGCGTGCTCATGCCCGGTGACGAAATCGTCGTCCACATGCAGGAAGCTGGTGGCGCCTTCCCACACGCTCCACGCCTTGGCCGCAACCAGCCGCGTGGCTTGGTCGTCGCTGGTCAGGCGGCGATGGAACGCGGAGATCAGATCGGCGCGTTCCACTGGTGGAATCGCATCGACATAATGCTCCCAGGCATCCGGGAACAAGCGGCTGGCGCCTTCCTGGTAGAACCATTCCAGTTCGAAGCGACGCAGCAGGAAGATACCGCGCAGCACCAGCTCGGTGACCTGTTGCGGATGGGTCTGCGCGTAGGCCAACGCCAGCGTCGAGCCCCAGCTGCCACCGAAGACTTGCCAGCGCGCGATGCCCAGATGCGCGCGCAGCCGTTCGATATCGGCGACCAGATCCCAGGTGGTGTTGTCCACCAGATCGGCATGCGGGATGGAGCGGCCCGCGCCGCGCTGATCGAACAGCACGATGCGGTACCTGGCCGGGTCGTGGAAGCGCCGCATCTTGTTGTTGCAGCCGCCGCCGGGGCCTCCGTGCAGCAGGACCACCGGCTTACCCTGCGGATTGCCGCATTGCTCGAAATACAGCGTGTGGCGGTCGTCGACCTGGAGCGTGCCGTGGTCGTACGGCGTGATCTCGGGATAGAGCGTGCGCATGGGTCGGTCCTGCCGGAAATCGCGCATTGTATCGGCAGCCATCGTGGGCACGGGCCGGCAGCGTCAGCCGAAGGCCGGATCGCGAATGCTCAATCCGTTGCGTGCGACCACCGCCCCAAGCTCACCCGATCGCGCTGTTCCAGATCCTGATGCGTGGCCACCGCATCGAAACCGCGCGCCAGCAATAGCTCGACCACCGCCGCGCCCTGGTCCCAACCGTGTTCGAGCAGCAGCCAGGCACCCCGTAGCAGATGCGCAGGCGCCTCGGCCACGATCAGGCGGATGTCGTCCAATCCGTCCGTGCCCGAGGCCAATGCACTGGCTGGTTCATAGCGCAGATCGCCCTGCTGCAGATGCGGATCGTGCATTGCGATATACGGGGGGTTGCTTGCGATCAGATCGAAACGCTCGCCGGCCAGCGGCGCGAACCAGTTGCCCAGCCGGCATTCCACGTTGCGCAACCCGTGGCTGTCGGCATTGCGCCGGGCCATGGCCAGCGCCGCAGCACTGGCATCGGTAGCGATCAGCTGCGCCTGCGGCCGCTCGCTGGCGATGGACAGCGCAATTGCACCGCTGCCTGTGCCCAGATCGGCAGCGCGACGGCCTGGCAGAGTGTCGAAGCGCTCCAGGGCAAGCTCGACCAGCACCTCGGTATCGGCGCGCGGAATCAGCGTTGCGGTCGAAACCGCCAGATCCAGCGTCCAGAACCCACACGACCCGGTCAGGTACGCCACCGGTTCGCCGGCTTGGCGTCGCTCCACCAGTGCCTCGAACGTCTCGACCACCGATCGAGGCACCGGATCGCGACCGTGAGCAAACAACCAGGCGCGGTCGCGACCCAGTGCGTGTAGCAGCAAAGGTTCGGCATCGCAGCGTTCGACCCGCCCGGCTGCCTGCCGCAGTAGTTGATTGGCGGGAATGGCGGGAATGGCGGGAATGGCGGGAATGGCGGTGAGATCCTCAGACATACAGGCTGTTCACTTATGCGCAACATCGGCTGACCAGTATCGGCGACGGAATGAAGACGCTGGCGCTAGACGCCGTCTGCAGTGTTGATAGCCCCGGCCTATCTATACAATTTCACTAATCGATTTGAGGAATCTATCGATTCTGCATACCATAGCGGCCGTTCCATCCCCCACCCCTTCACCGCACGAGGAAACTCAATGTCTCTCATCAACACTCAGATCCAGCCGTTCAAGGCGAATGCGTACCATAACGGCAACTTCATCGAAGTCACCGAAGCCAGCCTGAAAGGCAAGTGGTCGGTGCTGATCTTCATGCCGGCCGCCTTCACCTTCAACTGCCCGACCGAGGTGGAAGACGCTGCCGACAACTATGCCGCCTTTCAGAAGGCTGGTGCCGAGGTATACATCGTCACCACCGACACGCACTTCTCGCACAAGGTGTGGCACGAAACCTCCCCGGCCGTGGGCAAGGCGCAGTTCCCGCTGATCGGCGACCCGACCCACACGCTGACTCGCACTTTTGGCGTACACATTGAAGAAGAAGGCCTGGCCCGGCGCGGCACCTTCATCATCAATCCGGAGGGCGTGATCAAGACCCTGGAAATCCACGACAACTCCATCGCTCGCGACGTCACCGAGACGCTGCGCAAGCTGGCCGCAGCGCAGTTCGTGGCCAATAATCCAGGCCAGGTTTGCCCGGCAAAGTGGAAGGAAGGCGCCAAGACCCTGGCTCCGTCGCTGGACCTGGTCGGCAAGATCTAAGTCGACTGTTACCTCCGACCTATTGCCAGATTGGAGCATCTCCGGCCCGGCAACTGGCCGGAGGTGAACATGAGCCGGTGCCGGGCTGCCCGCCAGCATGCCAGCCATCGCCAGTACGCACTTCGACCTTAACGCCGGCTGCGGTTCACCTCCTTACTTCCCCGGCGACCTGCCTTGCCGCAGCGACGCCACACCTCCACTTGCCCATCCCCAGGAGTTTTCCATGTTGGATGCCACTCTCAAGACCCAGCTGACTGCCTACCTGGAACGGGTCACGCGACCGATCCAGATCGATGCCTCGATCGACGACACCCCTCAGGCCCGCGAAATGCTCGACCTGCTCGAGGATCTGCTGTTGCTGTCGGACAAGATCAGCCTGGATATCCACCGTGACGACAACCAGCGCAAACCGTCGTTCGCACTGACCACGCCGGGCCAGGATATCTCGCTGCGCTTTGCCGGCCTACCGATGGGCCATGAGTTCACCTCGCTGGTGCTGGCGCTGCTACAGGTCGGCGGTCACCCGTCCAAGGCCAACGCCGAGCTGATCGAGCAGGTGCAGCAGCTGGATGGCGACTATCGGTTCGAGACCTATTTCTCGCTGTCGTGCCAGAACTGCCCGGACGTGGTGCAGGCGCTGAATCTTGCCGCCGTGCTCAACCCACGCATCAAGCACGTCGCCATCGACGGTGCGCTGTTCCAGGACGAAGTCCAAACCCGCCAGATCATGTCGGTGCCGACCGTGTACTTGAACGGCGAGCTATTCGACCAGGGCCGCATGACGCTGGAGCAGATCGTCGCCAAGCTCGACACCAACGCTGCAAAGCGTGAGGCCACCAGGATCTCGGCCAAGGACGCGTTCGAGGTGCTGGTGGTCGGCGGTGGTCCGGCCGGTTCGGCAGCGGCGGTGTATGCCGCGCGCAAGGGCATCCGCACCGGCGTGGCCGCCGAGCGTTTCGGTGGTCAGGTGCTGGACACTCTATCGATCGAGAACTTCATCTCGGTGCAGGAAACCGAAGGCCCGAAAATGGCCGCCGCATTGGAACAGCACGTGCGCCAGTACGACGTGGACATCATGAATTTGCAGCGCGCCGAGCAGCTGATCCCGGCCGGTGCCGATGGCCTGATCGAAATCAAGCTGGCCAATGGCGCATCGCTCAAGAGCAAGACCGTAATCCTGTCCACCGGCGCACGCTGGAGGCAGATGAATGTGCCGGGCGAAGACCAGTACAAGAACAAGGGCGTGGCCTATTGCCCGCATTGCGACGGCCCGCTGTTCAAGGGCAAGCGCGTTGCGGTGATCGGCGGCGGCAACTCGGGCGTGGAAGCGGCGATCGATCTGGCCGGTGTCGTGGCGCATGTCACGCTGGTGGAATTCGACGACAAGCTGCGCGCCGATGAAGTATTGCAACGCAAGCTGCGCAGCCTGCACAACGTGCGCATCATCACCAGCGCACAGACCAAAGAAGTGCTTGGCGATGGCCAGAAAGTGACCGGCCTGGTCTACAAGGAACGCACCTGTGGCGATATCCAGCATGTCGAGTTGGAAGGCGTGTTCGTGCAGATCGGCTTGCTGCCCAACACCGAATTCCTCAAGGGATCGGTGGCGTTGTCGCCACGCGGTGAGATCATCGTCGACGATCGTGGCCAGACCAACTTACCCGGCGTATTCGCCGCCGGCGACGCCACCACGGTGCCGTACAAGCAGATCGTGATCGCGATGGGCGAAGGTTCCAAAGCGGCACTGAGCGCGTTCGATTACCTGATCCGCTCCAGCGCCCCGGTCAGCGCCGACAAGGTGGCCGAAGCTGCGTAAGCGTACCCAAGCAACCGCCCGGCCAAGCCGGGCATTAAGCTCGCACCAAGCTTCAGTCGTTCCCCGTTATCGCAATGAAGGCTGCTGCATATGAATCTGCGTGACCTGAAATATCTGGTGGCCCTGGCCGACCACAAGCATTTCGGCCGTGCTGCAACGGCCTGTTTTGTCAGTCAGCCAACACTGTCCACCCAGATCAAGAAACTCGAAGACGAGCTCGGCGTGTCGCTGGTGGAGCGCGCACCACGCAAGGTGATGCTGACCCCGGCCGGACGCGAAGCCGCAGTGCGCGCACGCAGCATCGTGGCCGAAGTGGAACAGATGAAAGAAGCTGCACGGCGCAGCCAGGACCCTGAAGCGGGCACCGTGCGGCTGGGCATCTTCCCCACATTGGCACCGTATCTGTTACCGCATGTGGTGCCACGCATCCGCGAGCGCTTTCCGCGCCTGGAACTGTTGCTGATCGAAGAAAAGAGCGATCAGCTGGTGCATCAGTTGCGCGAAGGTCGCCTGGATGCGGCGCTGCTTGCGCTGCCGTTGCAGGACGACCAACTGCATACCGAATTCTTGTTCGAAGAACCTTTCGTGCTGGCCGTACCCGAAGGCCACCCGCTGTCGCGCCACGACAGCATGACGCTGGACGATCTATCCGAGCAGCGCTTGTTGCTGTTGGAAGACGGCCATTGCCTGCGCGAACAGGCATTGGATGTGTGCCATCTTGCCGGCGCGCTGGAGAAATCCGAATTTCAGGCCACCAGCCTGGAAACCCTGCGCCAAATGGTGGCCGCCAATGTCGGTGTGACCTTGTTGCCGCTGCTGGCGGTCAAACCGCCGGTTGCACGCTCGGACAATATCTGTCTGATCCGTTTTCGCGAAGACAAGCAGCCCAGCCGTCGCATCGCCATGGTTTGGCGTCGCAGCTCGGCGATGACGGCGTTTCTGGAGCAACTCTCGCAGTTGTTCAAGCAATTGCCGGATAGCTTGTTCATCCCGGATCAGCCGGCCACCAGCCCCAAGGCCGTCGCTGCCTGAGCGCAGCCACTGCCGCGGCCGCTCGCCGCACAGGTCAACCGATCCAAAGACAGCGCGAGCGTCAGCCCCGATAGACAGGCAATGCAGCAACCGCATGCATCGCTGCATTGCGATCGCTGCGCATCGCCCTCATCTGTATGAGGGCCGCTCGCACTGTCTGTGAGCCGTTACTTTGTCAGAAGATTGCCATGACCTTGCAACACCACAGCGGCTTGCTGCCTTCCATCCTTGTCTCCAGCCAAGACCTTGCCCGGCTTGAGGCATTGCTCGATTCCCCAGCGTTCAGCAAGCATACCGCCGACGCGCTGAGCGACGAATTGGGCCGCGCACGCGTGGTGCCACCCGACCAGATTCCCGGCGATATTGTCACCATGCACTCACGCATCGAATGCGAAGACGAGCTGCACGGCGACCGGCATACGCTCACACTGGTATATCCGCATGAGGCCGATTGCAGCACAGCCGCATCTCGGTGCTTGCGCCGGTCGGCAGTGCGCTGCTCGGCCTGTCGGTCGGTTAGAGCATCGACCGGCGCACGCCCGACGGACGCAATTTGCGCCTGAGCGTGACTACCGTGCACGCTCAACCCGCAGCCGCGGGCGACCTGCAACGCTGAGCCCGCCAACGTAGCGCGCTGCGTCCTATCCACGACCCGTTCCACGATTCGAGAGAAACCGCATGACTGCATCCCCCTCCAAGCTTGCCCAGCTGCGCGAACTGTCCGTCGTCGTTGCCGACACCGGCGACTACGAGGCCATCAAGCGGCTGAAGCCGGTCGACTGCACCACCAATCCCACTCTGGTCAAAAAAGCGCTGGACTTGCCGGTCTATTCGGACCTGCTCGAGTGCGAACTGGCCTGGGGCCGCGAGCACGGCGGCGAAAATCGCACCAGCACCGTCAACGAAGTAGCCGACCGCCTCACTATCGGCGTGGGCGTCAAGCTGTCCGAACTGGTGCCTGGCCGCGTCTCCACCGAGGTCGATGCCGACCTGGCGTACGACACCCAGGCCACCATCGCCAAGGCGCGCAAGTTTGTCGCGATGTACGCCGAGCGCGGTGTGCCTAAGGACAAGATCCTGATCAAGATAGCAGCGACCTGGGAAGGTATCGAAGCGGCCCGTCAGCTACAGCTGGACGGCATCGATTGCAACCTGACGCTGATCTTCAACCGCTCCCAGGCACTTGCCTGCGCAGAGGCCGGTGCGTTCCTGATCTCACCGTTCGTGGGCCGTATGCTGGATTACTACGTGGCCCAGGGACAGACCCCGACAAGCATCGACGAAGATCCTGGCGTAGTGTTTGTGCGCAGCGTCTATAACACGTTCAAACAGCGCGGCTCGTCCACCGTGGTGATGGGTGCCTCGTTCCGCTCCACCGCGCAGATCGAAGCGCTGGCCGGTTGCGATCGTCTGACCATCTCGCCGGACCTGCTGGAAAAGCTCGAAGCCGAACAGGGCGAGCTGCCACGCAAGCTCTCGCCTGCGAAAGCCGACAACGCCCAGGTCACCTCGATCGACGGCGACAGCTTCGCCGCCGACCTGGCCGCCGATGCCATGGCCACCGACAAACTGGCCAGCGGCATCGACACCTTCGCCAAGGATCTGCAGGCACTGCGCAAGACCATCGCCGACAAACTCGCCGGCTGATCGCAACACCTCAGTCACCTGGCACCGACGCCTGCAGCCTTGTGACTGCGGGCGTGTTAACGCCGCCGGTCGCTGTTGGCTATCGGCACGCTGCCACAATCATGTGGATAAGCGCGTTGCAATCCGGCCCGGCTTTTTCGTCAGGCATCGAGCCCGATCGGGCAGCTCACTCCCGTTCCGCCAAGCCCGCAATAACCATTGGGGTGCTTGGCGAGATATTGCTGATGATCGTCTTCGGCGTAATAAAACGTGGGCGCCGGGAAACGGATCTCCGTGGTGATTGCGCCATATCCTGCGGCGTCCAGCTGCTGCTGGTACGCATCGCGGCTTGCAAGCGCGGCGTCGTATTGCGCCTGTGTCTTGCAATAGATCGCCGAACGGTATTGCGTGCCGACATCGTTGCCTTGCTGCATGCCCTGGGTAGGGTCGTGGCTTTCCCAGAAAGTTCGTAGCAATTGCGCGAACGACACCGACTGTTCGTCGTAGACCACCAACACTGCTTCGGTATGGCCGGTCTGTCCGGAACATACTTCGGCATACGTTGCATTGGGCGTTTCGCCACCGGCATACCCCACCGCCGTGGTGTACACCCCAGGCACATTCCAGAACTTGCGTTCCGCGCCCCAGAAGCAGCCAAGCCCGAATTGCACCTGGGCCATGCCGGTGAAGTCCCCGCGCAACGGATGGCCGTTGATCAGGTGCGTGTTGTGCAGCGGCAGCGCTTGCTCACGGCCAGGCAGAGCTTCGCCTGGACGTGGCAGGCGTTGCTTGAAGGAGCCGATTCCAAGCATGATGCAACTCCGCAATCGAAAGGATTGCCTGTTGGATGGCGCCGGCCGGAGCGGCTTTCAAGCCTGCCCGGTCGGTCAGTACCCGCTTCGCCTTGGCTTACGCAACCGCTGCACGCCTAGCCACATCGAGCAGCCCCCCAATTATGCCCAGTGGCATATTCTAAAATACGCTGATCGGCTTAGAGCGGCTAACAAAACGTAGCGAGCAGTCGTCAGGGGGTGCGGACGCCGCGTAGCAACCGGAGTGTACGCGTGGTAGCAGGGCTGGCGCCGGATCTGATCAGCGCAACCTCATCATCCCCTTGAGCGCGGCGATGCTTGGCGGCATGGGCGCGGTGTTTGCGGTAGCGTGGTTTGCCTCGGCGTTGCGGGCACGCCGCTCGATGCAATCCGGGGCTATGCGCAGGCGCTGGAAATGGGCCTGTGCGCAAGCACCGCCTGCGCCTGGCTCAGATGCATGAGATCGCCAGCCAATTCCACACATGCAGTGCGTCTTCCCACAACACCGGCACTTGGCGGGTCGGCGAATAGCCGGCGATGCGCGCCTGGAATTCAGGCGTATTGAGCGGCAGCGCGACCTCCTGGAACGACACCTGGAAGTGCCGCAACAGCAGCCACGGCCGCAACGACCAGCAGGACAGAGTCTTGTCGCCGATCACTAGGCGGGGCAGTAGCATGCGTGGCGCGCTCCAAAGGGGTCGCCGCAGCGTAAGCGCCGCGACCGGCGTCGACTAGCCCCGCAGTCTGATCGCAACGCGCCCTGCCCTGCCCGCACAGTGCCCGCCAACATGGCCTGCACGCGGCCAGCGACGTGCGCGTGCAGGCAAACCCCGGCAAGCCACCCGCACGCCGCCTACCCCTAACCGATGCCCACCGCCTAAACTTGTGGTTTACCTATTGCTGATGCGCGCATGTCCCAGACCCTAGCCACCGACGCCACCGCCCCGGCGGAGAAGAAAGACTTCATCCGCCAGATCGTCCGCGAGGATCTAGCCAACGGCAAGCACACGGTCATCCGCACCCGCTTCCCGCCCGAGCCCAATGGCTATCTGCACATCGGCCACGCCAAGGCGATCTGCCTGGATTTCGGCCTGGCTGCCGAGTTCGGCGGGCTGTGCAACCTGCGCCTGGACGACACCAACCCAGCCAAGGAAGATCCCGAGTTCGTGGTCGCCATTCAGGACGACGTGCGTTGGCTAGGCTTCGAGTGGGCGCAGCTGCGGCATGCCTCGGACTACTTCGAGGTGTATTACCTGGCCGCGGAAAAACTGATCCGCGACGGTCATGCGTTTGTCTGCGATCTGTCCGCAGAACAGGTGCGCCAGTACCGCGGCACGCTGACCGAACCCGGCCGCAATTCGCCGTTCCGCGGGCGCAGTGTCGAGGAAAACCTGAACCTGTTCCGGCGCATGCGTGCCGGCGAGTTCCCCGATGGTGCGCGCACGCTGCGCGCCAAGATCGACATGGCCAGCGGCAACATCAACCTGCGCGACCCGGCGCTGTACCGCATCAAGCACGTCGAGCATCAGAACACCGGCAATGCCTGGCCGCTCTACCCGATGTACGACTTCGCGCATTCGCTGGGCGATGCGGTGGAAGGCATCACCCACTCGCTGTGCACGCTGGAATTCGAAGACCACCGCCCGTTGTACGACTGGTGCGTAGACAAGGTAGACCTGGGCGCGCATCCGGAACTGCTGCAGCCGTTGCTGGACAAGGGCCTGCCGTACGAAGCGGCCAAGCCGCGCCAGATCGAGTTCTCGCGTCTCAACATCAACTACACGGTAATGAGCAAGCGCAAGCTCACCGCGCTGGTGGAAGAGCAGCTGGTGGACGGCTGGGACGACCCGCGCATGTACACGCTGCAGGGTCTGCGCCGTCGCGGCTATACGCCAGCGGCGATGCGTTTGTTCGTGGACCGTGTGGGTATCAGCAAGCAGAACTCGTTGATCGATTTTTCGGTGCTGGAAGGCTGCCTGCGCGAAAATCTGGACGCCGCCGCCGCACGCCGCATGGCAGTGATCGACCCGCTCAAGCTGGTGCTGACCAATCTGCCGCAAGGCCACAGCGAAACACTGAGTTTTTCCAATCATCCCAAGGACGAGAGCTTCGGCACGCGTGAGGTACCGTTCTCGCGCGCGTTATGGATCGAGCGCGAGGATTTTTCCGAAGTCCCCCCCAAGGGCTGGAAGCGTCTGGTGCCCGGTGGTGAGATTCGCCTGCGCGGTGCCGGCATTGCGCGCGTGGATGAGGTGATCAAGAGCGCTACCGGCGAGATCGTCGAGCTGCGTGGCTGGCTGGATCCGGAATCGCGTCCGGGCATGGAAGGCGCCAACCGCAAGGTCAAGGGCACCATTCATTGGGTCAGCGCCGCGCATGCGGTGGAAGCGGAAATCCGCTTGTACGACCGTCTGTTTGCGGTGGAGAGACCCGACGACGAATCCGAAGGCAAGACCTACCGTGACTATCTCAACCCCGAGTCCAAGCGCAGCGTGCGCGGCTATGTGGAGCCGAATGCGGCGCAGGCCGCGCCCGAGCAGTCCTTCCAGTTCGAGCGCACCGGCTACTTCGTTGCCGATCGCCACGACCACAGCGCTAGCACGCCGGTTTTCAATCGCAGCGTGACCCTGCGCGACACCTGGGCCAAGTGAGTGAGGTCAGCATCGGACCCTCAGCCAGGACGCGCATGCGCAACTGGACTGCAGGCTGTGCTCCTCGGGAACGCCGCAATGTGCCTGCCCCGCCCCTGGTTCACGCGCCTATTCCCGCACGCTGTGCAGCGCGGTAGTTTCGCTGTCGATCGGACTGGTAGCTTGCTCGCGACACCACCCACTTCATCACCAGCAGTCACTCCGGCCGAAGCGCTCTGGGCGATCGTTTCAAACACCAGCACAGAGTCGCAAGATGTCGATCCGGGCGCCGCAGCGCCGGGCATCTGTGATCTGGCCACGCCTCGCACAGCGCGGGCTTACCATGGCAGCTCATATGTTCTGATCGGAGCAGCCGCATGTCCCGCATTTTGTACTGGTGTTTGAGCAGCCTGTTGTTGATGGCGTGTCTTGTGTCGATCGGCTGTGTGACCGCACCACCGATCGAGGCGGCCACACAGCCTGCGGCGACCGACAAACCGATCACCGTCACCACCACCTGCCGCAGCGATGCCGATTGCACGGTGAAGAACGTCGGCAACTGTTGCGGTGCGTTTCCGGCCTGCGTCAACGTCAACAGTGCCACCGACCCCAAGGGCGTGATGGCGCAGTGCCAGGCCAGCGGCAAGATGAGCGTGTGCGGATTCCGCGAGATCAGCGCCTGCCAGTGCGTGACCGGGCAATGTACCGCGAAGCACGCGCAGGCCGATACACTGCGCCCCGCACCTGCCTCTACAGAAACGGCCCACTGATGCTTTCTGTGCAAGTCCACCTCACGCTACCCGACTGGATCCACGCATATGTCGACGACAGCCGTGCCTATCCCGGCGATGAGGACAAGGTGGCACTGGCGATCGAGCTGTCGCGGATGAACGTACAGGCGCGCAGCGGCGGCCCGTTCGGCGCGGTGGTGTTCGGCCCGGATCACCACATCATCGCCGCAGCAGTAAACTGTGTCGCGCCGCAGACCACTTCGCTGGCGCATGCCGAAAACATGGCCTACATGCTCGCCCAACAACGCCTGCAGACGCCGCGCTTGAACGATGTGCTTTCGCCGGTGACGCTGGCCACCTCCGCGCAACCGTGCTGCCAGTGCTACGGCGCTACCGTATGGGCCGGCATCGACCGCCTGCTGATCGGCGCACGCGCCGAAGACGTGATGGCACTGACCGAATTCGACGAAGGCCCATTGCCTGCCGACTGGGTGGGCGAGCTCAGCCGCCGCGGCATCGACGTGGTGCGCGATGTGCATCGCGAACAGGCCTGTGCGGTGCTGCGCAACTACAACGAGGGCGGCGGTGCCTATTATTGATCTCGCGCGGATTGATTGCGCACACCGGTCGCAACGATGAGCGGCCTGCTGTGTTATTGCCGCCAGGGCTTCGAGCCCGAGCTGGCTGCAGAATTGAGCGCGCGCGCCGCATTCATCGGCATCGCCGGTTATGCGCGCACCCAACGTCACGATGGCTATGTGCTGTTCGTCTGCGACGAGGCTGCACAACTTGCCGCCAAATTGCACTGGCGCGAGCTGATCTTCGCGCGGCAGAAGTTGGTAGTGATTGCAGAGCTGAAGGGCATCGACCCCAAGGACCGCATCACGCCAATCCTGGCCGCGCTGGAAGGGCAACAGGGCTTCGGCGATCTGTGGGTCGAGCATCCGGATTCGGATGCGGGCAAGCCGTTGGCAGGCTTGGCGCGCAGCTTCGGCAATGCGCTGCGTCCGGCCTTGCGCAAGGCCGGCCTGCTTACCGACAAACCGCAGCCGCGTCAGGCGCGTTTGCATATCTGTTTTCTCGATGGCGACCACGCCTTGCTGGCAGTGGCCGACAGTACCGACAGCGCGCCGTGGCCATTGGGCATTCCGCGTTTGAAACTGCTGCCAGAGGCGCCATCGCGCTCGGCGCTCAAGCTCGACGAAGCATTGCTCACCCTGCTCACACCGGAAGAACGCGCAGCGCTGGTCAAGCCCGGCATGCGCGCAGCCGATCTGGGCGCCGCGCCCGGTGGCTGGACCTGGGTACTCACGCGTCAACATGTGCACGTCACCAGCGTCGACAACGGCCCGCTACGCGAGCATGTCCTAGACACCGGCCTGGTCGAGCATCTGCGTGCCGACGGGTTCCATTGGAAGCCCGCGCAGCCGCTGGACTGGATGGTCTGCGACATGGTCGAACAGCCGCGCCGTGTGGCCGAACGCATGGCCACCTGGGTGCGCGAGGGCTGGTGCCGCAACACCATCTTCAACCTCAAATTGCCGATGAAAAAGCGTTGGGACGAGACCCGGCTGTGCCTGGATCTGTTCGAGCAAAAGGCGGAGAAATCGCTGATCGTGCGCGCCAAGCAGCTGTATCACGATCGCGAAGAAATCACCGTGCTGGCGATGCGCGGCTGATGTGCGGGAAGGGATTGGGGAATTGCGCAAGTGGGTGACTGACGGCGGCAACGATGTGGTCACTGGCGCAGCAGCGTCGCAGCGGGCCGAATTCACAGCACGATCCGCTTACTACCCTCGCGTGCCGAGCGGTAGATCGCGTCGACAATCCGAATATCGCGCAGGCCTTCTTCGCCGGGTGCACGCAGCGGCGTGCCATTGATGATCGCAAGCGCGTCTTCGTCCATCTGTAGCGCCTGCTGGTTCAGCACCTTGGCATCGAATACACGTCCGTCGCTGGCCTTGCCGGTCACGCCCTGGTAACTCTGAAAGGGCGACAACTCGTACCAGCCACGCTCGCATTCTGCGCGCAGCACATTCATATTTTTTCCGAAGCTGGTCTTGCACTCGGCAAGCACCGCATTCGGAAATTCCAGGGTGAAGTCCATATGCTCGTCGACTTCATCGAATAGGTCAGGGCGATCGGTCCAGCGCCTGGCCGTCACCGCCAGCGGCTCGGTGCCCACCGTGTAACGCGCTGCGTTGAGCGGATATACGCCCATGTCGTACATCGCCCCCCCACCGAATTGCGAACGCAACCGCCACGGACGGGCTGCCTTGGTCGCACCGTGATAGCCGTTGTAACCGGCCTGTGCACGCACGCGCTGCATCGCAGCGAACGGCTTGTCGCTGGTCATCGAGATCAGGCGACGGGTATTGGGCTCGTGCTGCATGCGGTAACCGATCGTCAGCGCCACCTTGTTGCGCTTGCACGCGGCGATCATGGCTGCGCACTCGCCGGCATGCATCGCCATCGGCTTTTCGCACCAAACATGCTTGCCAGCGGCAGCAGCACGCAAGGTCAGCGGCGCATGCAGATGGGTCGGGGTCACGACATACACCACATCGATGTCGTCGTTGTCGGCAATGCGATGGAAATTCTCGTAGTTGTAGACGTTGCGATCGGCAATGCCGTACTTGACCTGCCACTGCGGAATCTTGGATGCCGTGCCGGTAACGATACCGGCCAGCTTGCAGTGCTTGGTCAATGCCAGACCCGGCGCGAGTTGTTCGCTGGCATAACTGCCCAGCCCCGCCAATGCCACATTGAGGGGTTTTCCAGGCTTTTTCTTCGGCAGCGCCCAAGTGGGTGCCGCGAGCAGGACGCCTGCACCACCGAAGGCGGCAAGCAAGCGGCGACGTGTCAACGATTCCGCAGGCATGCAAAGCTCCTTTGCAAGATTAGCGCGTGCTACTCGCGCACCTTACTTGATCGCAGGTGATTACCGCCATGGTGACTTAGGCACGTTCTGGCACACTGCTAACGATCCCATCTGGAACGTGCCGCATGAGTGCTGTTGTCCGTCTTCGTTTTTTGCCATTGACATTACTGTTGTCCAGTTCGCTGGCGAGTGCTGCCGATGCGCCGTTCGTTGCGCGCGACCTGGTCGGCGATGGCGCATTCACCAATAATGCCGAAGGTCCTGCCGCTGGGCCGGATGGTGCGATTTACGCAGTGAATCTGGGCAAAGAAGGCACTATCGGGCGCCTCACGCTGCAAGCGGACGGCAGCGCGAAGGCAGAGGTCTTTGTCACCTTGCCGGAAGGCAGCACCGGCAATGGCATCCGCTTTCGTGACGGGGTGATGTATGTGGCCGATTACACCGGCCACAAAATCCTGCAGGTGAATCTGCAAACCCGAGCGGTCAGCACGTTCGCTTCGCTGCCAGGGTCCGATGGACCGAACGATCTTGCGCTTGCGCCCGATGGCAGCTTCTACGCAAGCGACCCAAACTGGAAAGACAATAGTGGCCGCCTGTGGCACATCAGCCACGATGGTGAAGTGCACTTGCTGGAAGCCGGCATGACCACCCCCAACGGACTGGATGTCAGTCCCGACGGCAAACATTTGTACGTCAACGAAAGCATATCGCGCAGAGTATGGGTGTACGACCGTATCGATGGGGGCCTGCGTAACAAGCGTCTGTTGATCGCCTTCTCTGACTTCGGCATGGACGGCATGCGTTGCGATGCCGACGGCAACCTCTACATCGCCCGCTACGGAGCTGGGCAGATTGCCGTGGTGTCCCCGCAAGGCACATTGCTGCGCACGGTCGCGCTGACAGGCCGCAAGGCCAGCAATCTCGCTTTCGGTGGCAAAGATGGTAAACAGGTGTTCGTCACGCTGCAGGATCGCGGCGCAGTTGAAACGTTCAGGTCCGATCGCGCCGGGCGCGAAACCGGGCACTGAAACTGCTACGCGCGCCGCACTGGTTCTCAAGCCCCGCACCAGCGTCCTGGCATCCTGCAGGTCACCTGTGGAGGAACTGCTCATGCAACCGATCGAACTGAATGATGCGGCCGCCTTTGGCAGCGAATTCCTGCGACTGACCCTGTTGCAGGGATTTCAGTCGTTGACCAAACGGGACCTGGAATTGCTGATCTTCGTGCTACTTGAACGCGACGGCGCCGTCTCGCACGATAGCTCCAACGCGCTGGTCGCGCTGCAACTGCGGGTGACCTTGGCCAAGGTCAAGGCACTGCGTCGCGACGGCTATGCACGCTGGCGCCCGCTGGTGCCAGAAGAAGGCGAGGCGGCGATGCAGCGCATCGTCGCCACCGTGCTCACCGAAGACAACCTGCGCGCCGGTGCCAAGCACGCAAGCGAACACAACCGTAAGCAAGGGTATCTGGCTGTGCGCATCGAACACCCCGATGACGCGCAACAATTCCAGCAGGCCATTCTCGATGTAGGCGCGCTGCCGGTGTACGAGCGCAACCGCGAAGTGGTGGCGGTGCGTTTCGATACGCTACTGCAAATCGCCGAGCGCTGGGGGTATCTGCAGCAGGATGTGCAAGCCACCGTACGCGAGCTGCAAAAGCTCACGCCCACGGCGGAAGAAGTGGCGGATCTGTTGAAGAAGGACATCGCACACCTGCGTTGGGACGATGTGCGTCGCACGCTCAACAGTCTCGGCGCCAAGGCCGTGGCCAGCACCGCCGAGGGCGGCTTGGAGGGTTTGTTGAGGATCGTGTTTCCCTTCATCCCTGGCTGAGGGAAGGCACCATCGACAGCAAAGTCCAGTTGCAGGCGTTGCTGCCCTACGCTGGCTGATCTGTCGGCCAGCGTAGGGCAACGCGCAGGCCTTATCGCCACACGCCAACGCCCCTGGCACCCAGCTCAACGTGCCCGACACGCTCTATGCGTGCGGGCGGTTCCACATCAGGGGGACCTGATGACCACCGTTCGTATGACCTGGGTTCTCCGTGTTGCCTGCTGCTCGGCAGCAACGCGTTCGCGCAACAGTCGCCTACCCCGGCTGGCAGCATGCCGCTGATCGACGTGTCCAGCGTGATTGGCATCCAGCCACCGTCCAGAGCGAGGTCACCCATCAGGCCCAGTTGGAGCGCACGTGCCGCCGGCATGAAGATCGCCAATGCATTGGCCGAGCGCGCCTTGATCGAACGTCTGGATTCGCGTGCGATCTGGCGATTGCCGCCGAAGAGGCGCAGTTCGGCCTGTCGGAGGTCAACTGGGGCATCCTATCCTGCCCGGCAGTGGCGTCACCAAAGTCGCAGTGGAGTTGCTGACCGTGCGCGATGCGATGTGGATGACGCCGACCGGCGAAATGATGGACGGCACGATGCCGACGTCGCCCAGGTGCTGCCCAGCCTGTGCCCTACTCCATGCCGATCGCCGGACAGGTGTGCCTTTCGCTGACCCGCATCTTGGCACCGGCACAGCGGCGCTACGCACCGAGCCCGGTTTCGATGCGGCATCGCTGCGCCATCTGACCGCACTGGTGAGCGGCGCCGCGCCGCATGCCAGCGAGGCGCTGCTCGGCTGGCTGGACGATGGCATTTCGATGATGTGCGCTTGGGCATGAGCGAGGCCGGCACAGTGTTCGGCATGTCGGTGGACTGCGCGGTGATCCGCAACAAGTTGGGCGCAGCCGGCATCTCCACCCTTGCCTTGCAGACGCGCGTGGTCGATGGCAATGGCGATGACTGTCGGGTCGGCGTAGTTGGCGAACTGCTATTGCGCCGCCCCAATCGATGGGGAGAAGTGTGGGGTATCTGGCAATCGTGCCCATCGATGAGACGCCGGACCCGGAGCAGATCCGCAGCTATCTGATCACCCGCCTAACCGATGCGCTGGACCGACAGCACACCACGTCGCCGACGAAGCATTCGGCCTGGACGCAGTCGGCCATCAAGCCATCACGCAGACTCGTCCAGCAGGATGTCGTCTTCGCCGATCTGGTCATCCACCCACACCGCACCCTGCTCGGCCATGACCGCCAACTGGCGTTCCAGCTCGCGCATCAGCAGCCGCACACCGGGCTTGTGAACGGCACTGCCATCGCGATAGATCACCCCACCTGCGCGCGCCTGTGAAGGCTGCTGCAGTTGGAAGGCGCGTAACTCGCCGCGCGCGATATCGCCGGCCACCATCATGCTCGGCATCACTGCGATGCTATCGGTGCCGAGCAAAATCTCGCGAGTGAAACAGGCCGAACTGGAACGCAATTGGTCGCGCGTGGCCAACCCGTGTTCGCGCATCACCTGCGCCACGTCGCGCTCCACATGCTGGCTCAGCGTCGGCAGTACCTGCCGGTACGCAGCCGCTTCGCCAATGCGCACCGGGCCGTTAGCGAACAACGGATGGTCGCTCCGCGCCACCAGCGCAATCGGATCCTGATACAACACTTTGCGGATCAATGCATCGTAGCGGGCCAGCGGGTACAGCCGGCCTACGACGAGATCGATTTCGTTGCCGGCCAACTTCGGCAGCAGCTCGTCGGTACGGCCGTGCAACAGGCGCACCCGCAGCGTCGGCTCGGCACGGTACAACCCAGCCAGCACAGCTGGCAGCAATCCGCTTGCCGCTACCGGCAGTGCGCCCACATTGATCGTGAGCGCATCGTTCTGCAACAGGCCTTCGAAGGTGTCCTGTGCACGGCGCAGCTGGCCGAGCACGACGTGCGCAGTCTGCACCAGCACCTCGCCCATCGCGTTGGGGCGCACGCCGCGCGAATGACGCTCGAACAACGGCGCCCCGACAATTTCTTCGATCTCCTGCAAGGCACGCGTGAGTGCGGGCTGGGTGACATTCAATACGCGTGAGGCGCGGAGCAGGCTTTTCTGCCGGTCCAGCGCCTCGATGACACGTAGATGCCGGACCTTGATGCGGTGTTCGAAGAACACGGAGGACATGGTCATGGGAGGTGGACCTTACGTTGGGAAGTCGGGTAACACAGCAATAAGGCATATGGTCGATGCGATCAGACGGCGTGTATCCGGCACACACCGTATCTGCGCGAAGTCTTCAAAAAATTCGCCGCGCATGATCGCGTAGACCTGCAGATTGGTCGCCCACACCACACGGGCGAATTTTTCGATGACGAAAAATTTGGCGCCGTATCGAACCAGACCAAGCCAGTCGCGCGTACGGATCAGCGCCTTTTCGTACTCGGTGAGTTCGGATTCCTGCATCAACACTTGCGCATCCGGCAGACAGCGGTCGCGCCACGGGGTGCGGACCATGTGCCAGAAAAAACGGTCGATACGCAGCGCACGATTGCTGATGCGCAGATCGAACAGATGGGTACCGTCGATCTTGGATGCTTGCCATGCTGCACTCCTGCGTTGCGGCCCAGCCACTTTTCTTTGGGGGCCGAACGCGCATCATTGATTTAGTCGGGATCAGCGATGCAAGGGATCCCAACAAATGACGACCAACGCCCCAGGATCGCCAAAACGCTATCCTTGGGATTCAAATTGCCATCAAGCGTTCTCATCTGCAAGGCTTTTATTCAGGTATTGCGAGTTTTCCCTTCCGAGGAGCGTGCGCCGCGGCACGGCGCGAGAGAATGGAGCCAATGGCGAACAACCACCGATTGCAAGCGGTCCAACAGCTGCGCGAATTGATCCTGTGCGGCACCTTCGCCCCTGGCGAGCGCATCACCGAAGCAGCATTGGCCGAGCGCCTGTCGATCTCGCGCACGCCCAATCCTCCAGGCCCTGCCGGCGCTGTACCAGGAAGGTTTGCTGGTGCAAGCAGGCAATCGCGGCTACGCAGTGCGGCGTTTCAGTCAGCAGGAAAGCCTGGATGCACTGGCGGTGCGCGCCTTGATGGAAGGTATGGCCGCGCGCGGTCGCCGAGCAGGGCGCCTCGTGCGCATTGCTCGCCACCTTGCAAGGCTGTCTCGGCGAAGGCGACCGCATCCTGGCAAAGCGCAGCCTCGGCGCTGACGATAAGCAAGCTTATGGCGCCATGAATGCCCGTTTCCATCGCGCCATTGTGGTGGCGGCCGACAAACCGATCCTCACCGAGACCGTGGACCGCTGCACACTGGTGCCTTTCCTCAGCCCGATCAATGTCGTGTTCGGTCAACGCTCGGCCACTTTGGCCTACGACGATTTGTATTACCAACATCGGTAATATGGCGTCATCGTCTCGGCGATCGAACAACGCGATGGCGCAGGTGCGGAGCTGTCGTTTCGTGCAATACGCCGATACCCAGCGGAATAGCATGGGAATTTGATGGCATCGGTTGCAACGCTTGGCGAGTCGTGTGAGATAGCGGTAGTGACAACGCTGCGCAATCGCAACGGACTAGCGGCCGCAGATACGGTGCCGTAATTGACCACCAGCACGATGGCATTGCAGCGCAACGAACCTTCTTTAGAGGTGTTAGGGCATGAAGTAGATAAGCTGCGTCAACACTGCCGCTGCCCTTATGCGTTGGGTCGCGCAATGCCGGGCAATCGTTGCCGCGCGCGTCTTTGATCGCATTGAAATGGTGTCGATCACATGCCGCCGGAGGCGCGCTTCCATAGCACATCAACCAACGGCGGCACCTTGCCGGCCAGGCCGAGCACCGACCCGCGCAGCAAGGTCAGATGCATCTGGTCGTTGGAGAACACCGTATTGATCGCATCGAAGCCGTAAGCGGCCACGGTGTTTTCGCTGTGTCGGGTACGTGCCCAGCGCTGCAGCCGATGCGGGGCCGCCCAGTCCGCATGCTTGGCGAGCGCGTTGCGCACCTCATCGCGCAGCGCAGCGACATCGCGCAGGCCCAGATTGACGCCCTGCCCGGCCAACGGATGCACTACGTGCGCAGCATCGCCCAAGGTCAGCACGCGGCCGCTGACGTATCGCTCCACCAACTGCCGCTGCAGCGGGAATGCCGCACGCGTCGATACCACGCGCGCCTGGCCTAGTCGCGCCGCAAAGGCCTGGGTCAGCTCGCGCGAAAATGCAGCATCATCGAGTGCCAGCACGCGCTCGGCCTCCGCGTCCGGCAAGGTCCATACGATCGAACTGCGGCCATCGGCAAACGGCAGAAATGCCAATGGGCCGGTGGTCAAAAACCGTTGCCAGGCAGTGGACTGATGCGGCTGCTCGGTCTCCACGAACGCGACAACGCCACGCTGCGCATAGGCATGCCGCGAGACCGGCAGCCCGGTGAGTTCGCGCAAGGTGGAAGCCGCACCATCGGCGGCGATCGCCACCGACGCCTCCAGCCGGCTGCCATCGTCCAGGCGCAAGCGTACGTGATTGACGTCCTGTTCCAGTTCGACCACGCGCGCCGGGCAATGCACCTCGATGCCGGCGGCGTGCACGGCAGCCCACAGGCGGTCGACCAGCACATCGTTTTCGACGATCCAGCCGAGTTGTTCGCGACCCAGCGTATCGGCATCGAAACTCAGCTCGGCGCCACCGCCTGCATCCCACACCCGCATGCGCCGATATGGCTGCACGCGCGCAGCGCGCACAGCCTTCCATACACCCAGGCTGTCCAGCAGCGCAGCGTTGTCGGCAGCGAAGGCGTACACGCGCAAATCGGGTTGGTCGGCGCGCCAACGTGCGGGCTCATTCCTTTCCACCAAGGCAACGCTCAGGCCAGCATCGGCCAGGGCCAGTGCACAGGCGACACCGACGACGCCGCCACCGACGATCAACCCGTCGCGCGTACTGCGGCGGCTCATGCGATCCCCCGGCACAACTGCGGCACGTCGCCATGGAAGCCCATTGCCCCGCCGACCAACAGCGACTGCAACGGCACTGCCTGTGACGTTGCGAACAAACCGAGGCTGCGCAATGGCCGCAGCAACGGCGCCGGATTGCAGGTGAGTCGCGCCAATCCGCTGGAAAACCCGATCGTTTGTTCGCGGTCCACGCGGCGCCGCGCCAGATACTCGGCCAGCAACGCACTGGCTCCGGCATCGCTGCGATGGTGTTCGATCAATTCGGCCAGCGTCAGCGCATCGCGTAGCCCCAGATTGAAGCCTTGCGCGCCGATCGGATGCAGCGTTTGCGCGGCGTTGCCGAGCAGCACCACACGCTCGGCGACCAGGCTGTTGGCCAACACCTGCACCAGCGGATAGGCACTGCGCTCGCCGCTGGCGATAAAGCGCCCGGCGCGCCATCCGGCTGCACGCTGGAGCAGCGCAAGCCAACCGGCGTCGTCGAGCGCAGCCACTGCCTCGGCATCGGCACGCGCCACGCAGTGGATCGCGCCGTAATGGCGATCGCCCCGCGGCAGCAGCGCGGTCGGACCGTGTTCGCCAAAACGCTCCCACGCAGTACCGTCCGGTGGCCGCGACGCACGCACCCTCGCCACGAACAACGTCTGCAAAAAGTCATGTTCGTCGGTACCGATATGCAGCAGCTCGCGCACTGCGCTATGGCTGCCGTCGGCGCCGACCACCAGCTTGGCACACACGACTTGCTCGCCCTGGTCGGTAGCGATCCGCAGCGCGCGCGCGCCGTTCTGCGCTGGTCCGACTCCGATGCAACGCGCCGGGCGATAGCGGCGCAGATGGGTCAGCTCGCCCAGCCGTGCCTGCAACGCCTCACCGAAGTCCCGCGCCACCACCACTTGGCCGAAACTGTCGCGGTTGTAGTCGGTAGCGTCGAGCTGCACCCGGCCGAAGTCGCCGGCGCGGCTGACATGGATGCGTCGGATCGGCCCGGGCGGGCTGCGCAGCTTGCCCATCACCCCGAGCACGCCGAGCGCGTTGACGGTGGCGGCGGCAAAACTCAGGTTACGTTGGTCGAACACCGCAGGCGGTGTACCGGTCGGGGCGGCTTCCACCAGCCCGACATCCAGGCCGAGGCGGTCCAGCGCAATCACCAGGCTGGAGCCGACCAGGCCGCCGCCAACGATCAGAACATCATGTGGGTGTGTCATTGCCAGATGATAATCCTTCGCCCCTGGCCCGTTGGAGCGATCGGGTGGAACAGCTTGCCGCGCCCCCGACCGTATGGCACCGCGGCTCTCTCAGCCGGCGCGGACGTCCTCCAACGTCGCGTCCGGGGCGGCGGAACCGCGCCCCAAGCGATTACCCGGGGCAGCCGAGTCCCCCAAACGCCCACAACGGCGCGGGCATGCCAGGTTCCACGCTACACTCGATGGCTTGTGACACGGCCACCTTCACACATGACTGCTCGTTCGCACGACACCCTGATTCTGAGCTTGCTGGCACTCCTGATGGCGGCCACACGGATCAATCACTTCGCGCCGGTCCCGGACGCGTCCTGGGCGGTGTTCTTCATCGGCGGATTTCATCTGGCTGCGCGCACCAAACTGGCGTTTCCATTGCTGATGATGCTGGCGGTTGCGGTGGACTGGCTGGTGATCACCCAGCAGAGCCTGAGCTTTTGGCAGCACTACTGCGTGTCGCCGGCCTACTGGTGCCTGATCCCGGCGTATTTCGCGCTGTGGGCCGGTGGGGTCTGGCTGCGCCGGTACTATCACGGCGCGCAATGGAGCGCGCTGGCCAGGCTGGTGCCCGCGTTTTTGATCTCCGTGGGGCTGTGCCAGCTGATCGCCCAGGGCAGCTTCTACTGGATCAGCGCCAGCGTGGCCGAGCCGACCGTGGCAGGCTGGTTCAAGAACTACACCGACTGGCTGGGGCCTTACCTGCGCAGCGCCGCGATGTACCTTGCAGCCGCCGTCATGATCCAGGTCGCTGCCGAGCGGCTGACCAGCTCGCCCGGCCAGACGCAGGCCGGCTGACCGATGGGCAATCGGCTCTCACGCATCTATACGCGCACCGGCGACGACGGCAGCACCGGTCTAGGGGACGGCAGCCGCACCGGCAAGGATGCACAGCGCGTCAATGCCTACGGCACCGTAGACGAAGCCAATTCGGCCATTGGCGTGCTGCTGGCCGCGCCCGGTGTGCCGGAGTCGATCGCCGAACTGCTGACCACCGTACAACACCAGTTGTTCGATCTGGGCGGCGAGCTATGCATCCCCGGCCATGCGGCCATAGACGCCGCAGACATCGACGCGCTGGAGCGCCAGTTGGATCGCTTCAACGACACGCTGCCGCCATTGAAGGAGTTCATTCTCCCTGCCGGTGGCGAAGCCGCCGCACGCTGCCATCTGGCCCGCACCATCGTGCGCCGGGCCGAGCGCGAGACCGTTGCGTTGTCGCGCCAGGAAGCGGTTCGCAGCGAGGCGATCGGTTACCTGAATCGGCTGTCCGACCTGCTATTCGTGCTGGCACGCGTACTGGCGCGCGTCGATGGCCGGCAGGAAGTGCTGTGGCGGCACGACCGCCGCCGCGGTTGAACATGCGTTCGGCACGGCGCAGAGGCTAGATTTGACCCATGTTGGTTTTTACCCATTCCGCCTGCCTTGGCCACAACGCCGGTCCTGAGCATCCCGAGAGCCCCGCCCGCCTGGAAGCGGTGGTCCAAGCCCTACGCGACGCATTCCCGGACCTGGACTGGCGCGAAGCGCCGCTGGCCAAGCTCGGCGACCTGTGCCGGGTGCACGAGCGGGAACAGGTGGATGCGGTGCTGGAAACCGTTTTGGAAGGCCATCACCGGCTAGACGTGGACACCGTGATGTCGCCCGGCTCGCGCGCGGCAGCATTGCGCGCCGCTGGTGCCGGCATCGCGGCGGTGGACGCAGTGATGCAGGACCTCAGCCGCACGGCCTTTTGCGCTGTCCGCCCGCCCGGCCACCACGCCACCGCGCAGGTGTCGATGGGCTTTTGCCTGTTCAACAACATCGCCGTGGCCGCCGCCCACGCGCGCGACCGGCACGTGCTGGAGCGGATCACCATCGTGGATTTCGACGTGCACCACGGCAACGGCACCCAGGCCATCTTCGAGCGCGACCCAACCGTGCAGTACCTGAGTACCCACCAGTCCGGGCTCTATCCGCACTCGGGCAGCGTCCACGAACGCGGCATCGGCAACATCCACAACCTGCTGCTGCCACCGGGCTGCGACGGGCTGCGCTTCCGCAATGTGTGGGAAGACCAGATGCTGCCGCTGATCGATGCCTTCCGCCCACAACTGATCCTGATATCCGCCGGCTTCGATGCGCATTTGCGCGATCCGCTGGCCGATCTGATGCTCGATGACGTCGATTTCGCCTGGCTGACCAGCGCCCTACGCGCCCTGGCAGATCGGCATGCGCGTGGCCGCGTGGTGTCCATGCTGGAAGGCGGCTACGACCTGCAGGCGTTGCGCGAAAGCAGTGTGGCGCACGTGGCTGCACTGCGTTGAACCCCGAAGGCGCGCCAGTCGCGCTACCGGTTGCAATGAACCTCACCCTTACCTGCGCCAAAGCTCTTCATTGCCCCTGTGCGGGGTATGCTGCAAGCTAGTTGCCATTTTATTGGTTGAACCCACGCGTGCTCCGAGCTCTCCGCCTGTTTCCCCTGTCTTTGAGCATTGCCATCTGCCTCCCGGCCATGGCTGCCGACAAGCCGTTGAACTGGGGATTGTGCCCGGCCGTGGACCCGCTGCCCGGTTTCGACGGCGCCCCCGCCGCCGACGCCAAGGCTGCCGAGATGCGCCAGCAGTTGCCGACCGACATCGAAGGCGACCAGTTGTCCGGCACCAACACCACCCCGCAATACCAGGGCAACGTGGCGCTCAAACGTGGCGACCAGTTCCTGGGCGCGGACAACCTGCGCATGGACACCGAAACCGGAAACTACATCGCCGAAGGCAATGTCCGCTACCAGGACACCTCCTTCCGCATGGTCGCCGACCGTGCCGAGGGCAATCAGGACACCGATGCCCACAAGGTCACCAACATCCGTTACCAGTTGGTGGATCGACGCGGCAATGGCGCAGCCGAATCGGTGGACCTGCAGGGCCAGGTTGGGCAGATGCATCGCTCGACCTACACCACCTGCGATCCCGCGCAACCGATCTGGCGCGTGCGCGCACCGGAGATCGACGTCGACAACGAAGAAGGCTTCGGCACCGCACGCAACGCGGTGCTGCAGATCGGCAAGGTGCCGGTGCTGTATTTCCCCTGGTTCAAGTTCCCGATCGACGATCGTCGCCAGACCGGTTTGCTGTTTCCGCAGTTCGGCCTGTCCGGTCGTAACGGCTTCGATTATCTGCAACCGATCTACCTGAACTTGGCGCCGAACTACGACGCCACCTTGTTGCCGCGCTACATGAGCAAGCGCGGTTTTATGTTCGGCACTGAGTTCCGTTATCTGTACGAGGGCGGTCGCGGCGAAATCACCGCTAACTACCTGCCCAACGACAAGCTGCGCGACAAGGACCGCGGCAGCGTCTTCTACAGCGGCTATCACAACCTCAACGACCACTGGCAGGCGCGTAGCAGCATCTCCTGGGTCAGCGATACGCGCTACGTAGAAGATTTCACCAGCCGCCTGAACGGCATGGGCTCGGCCTCCAGCCTGCAGAGCACCGTGGGCATCTACGGCACCGGCGAGACTTGGACCGCAGGCCTGATGGCCGACCGCTGGCAGCTCACCGATTACACCCTGGATGAGCAGGCGCTGCCCTACAACCGTCAGCCGCGCGCGTATTTCACCTGGGAAAAGCCGTTGGGCATTTTCGAGGCGGGCGTGTACGCCGAAGCGGTGCGGTTTACGCATGACGACTCCTACTTCGTCCAGCCCCCAAGGGGCGGAAATGCTAACCAGGACGACAGAGACGATTACGTCCGCACCAACACTCGCAACAAGGAATACGGTAGTGGCGCGCGCCTTGACATCAAACCGTATATCTCGATGCCATTGTCGGGCGCGGCCTGGTTTCTGACGCCCACCTTGGCATGGCGCTATACCGCATACCAACTGGATTCGACCCTGGCCAATACCGCGCCGCTGACCGGCGATCGTTCGCCCTCGCGCAGCTTGCCGATCGCCTCGCTGGATGCCGGCCTGTATTTCGACCGCGAGACCTCGGTATTTGGCACCAACTATCTCAATACGTTGGAGCCGCGCATGTACTACCTGTACGTGCCGTACCGCGACCAGGACGACCTGCCGGTGTTCGACACCCGCCCGTTCACTTTCAGCTATGGGCAGCTGTTCCGCGACACGCGCTATACCGGTGCCGACCGTCAGAACGATGCCAACCAGCTGACTCTGGCGGTGACCTCGCGCTGGCTGCGCCAGGACGATGGCCGCGAAAAATTGTCTTTGAGTGCGGGCCAGATCCTGTACTTCAACGATTCGCTGGTGACCATCAACAACAGCACCAATTCCGCTGCCGGCAGCGAGCAGCCCATCGAACAGGGCAAGTCCGCCTGGGTGGCCGACGCCAATTACATGATCAACGACCGCTGGTCGATGGGCGCCACGTATCAGTGGAACCCAAACTCGCGCAAGGAAGATCTGGCTAGCCTGCGCACGCGCTACCTGCTCAACAACGACGGCATCATCAATCTGGCGTATCGCTACCGTCGCAACCTCATTAACGGCAGCGACCAGCTCAAGCAGACCGACTTCTCGTTCCTGTATCCGATCAATCCCACCTGGAGCGCGGTCGGCCGGTACTACTATTCGCTGCTGGACCGTAAGCCGCTGGAAATCATCGGTGGCGTGCAGTGGGACAGCTGCTGCCTGGCCGTGCGCGCGTTGGTACGCCGGTTCGTGCGCAACCGCGATGGCGAGATGGATAACTCCATCCAGTTCGAATTCGTGCTGAAGGGCTTGAGCTCGTTCGGGCAGAACACGGACCGCACTTTGCGCCGTGCTATTCTCGGCTATTACCGTGACGACCTGTACCTGGTTCCGCCCAGCACCACCACGACCAATCCGGACGATTACGATCCGAACCTGATTCCATGACCAAGCCTTTTTCTGTTCTTCTCGCCTCGTTGCTGGTCATCACCAGCACGGTTTCGCCGTTGGCCTCGGCACAGCAATCCCAGCCTCTGGATCGCATCGTCGCAATTGTCGACGAAGACGTGGTGCTGCAGAGCGAGCTTGATCGCGCCGTGCGCAACGTCAAGTCGCAGTACGCCGGTCGCGAAAACCAACTGCCGCCGGACGATGTCCTGCGGCGGCAGGTGCTCGAGCGTGTGGTGCTGGTCAAGCTGCAGGTCGGCCGCGCCGATGGCAGCGGTATCCGCGTCAGCGACGAGGAACTCAACCGCGCCATCGCCAGCATCGCCCAGCAGAACGGCACTACTGTAGATGGCCTGCGCCAGAAGCTGACGGCCGACGGCATGGGTTACGGCGATTTCCGTGCATCGGTGCGCGATGAAATCATCGTGCAGCGTCTGCGCCAGAGCTTTGCGCAAAGCCGCATCAGCGTTAGCGAAGGCGAAGTGGATACCGCGCTAGCCCAGCAGGCCAACACCGGTAGTCAATATCACCTCGCGCACATTCTGGTCGGTTTGCCGGAAGGCGCCACTGCCGAACAGATCGCCACTGGTCAGAAGAAGGTCGATGGCGTCAAAGCCTTGATCGACAAGGGCGAGCTGGACTTCTCCGCGGCCGCAGTGCGTTATTCGGATAGCCCCAATGCATTGGAGGGCGGCGATCTGGGCTGGCGCAGTCTGGACGAAATTCCAAACGCATTCGCCCAGCTGATTCGTGACATGCATCCGGGCCAGGTTGCCGGACCGCTGCGTGGTCCGAGCGGTTTCCAGCTGCTCAAGCTGGTGGAAATGCGTGACGCCAATGCTGGCGGCGAGAAGAAGGTCGTCACCGAGTACAACGCACGCCACATCCTGGTGCGTGTAGGCGACAACCAGACCGAAGCGCAGGCCAAGGCCAAGATTGACACGCTGCGTGCACGCATCGCCGGCGGCTCCGACTTCCAGGCAACAGCCAAGGAGTCCTCCGAGGACACCAACACCCGCAGTCAGGGTGGCGATCTGGGCTGGTTCCCGGCCGACGCATTTGGCCCGGACTTCGGCAAACAAGTCCAAGGGCTGGCCGATGGCGCAGTGTCCGAGCCGTTCCGTACCCAGGCAGGCTGGCACATCGTGCAGCGTGTCGGCAGCCGCCAGACCGACGTCAGTGCAGAAAATCAGCGTGCGCAGATCCGTGAAACGATCGGTCGTCGCAAGCTGGAAGAAGAATACAACCGCTACCTGCAGGAACTGCGTGGGGAAGCATATGTGAGCTACCGCACCGGCGACCGCGCCGATGACACTGCCGCACCGGCCAAGTCGGCGCAACCTGCTACGCCTGCGGCACCGATTCCGCCGCCTGCAAAGCCGACACCCTGAGTCGATGATGGTCCCGTCGCTCGCGCTGGTGCCGGGCGAGCCGGCTGGGATCGGGCCGGAACTCTGCGTTCGGCTCGCCCAACAGCCGCGCGCCGATGCGCACTTGATCGCCTACGCCGATCCGGACACGCTACGCAGCGCCGCAAAGGCGCTGTCGCTGTCTGTGCGCTTGCTCGATCCCGATCAGCCTGCGCGTGCACCGGGCGATCTGCCATTGCATGCGGTTCGCCAAGCCGTGCCCACCCGCTTTGGCATACCCGATCCTGTCAATGCAACAGCGGTGATTGCGGGCTTGCTTGGTGCAGCTGGTGACTGCCAAGCCGGCCGGCTGCAGGGGATCGTCACCGGCCCCGTGCACAAGGCAGTCATCAACGCCGGCGGCATCCCCTACACCGGCACTACCGAGTTGCTGGCCGAGCAGGCCGGCTGCCCGGTGGTGATGATGCTGGCCAATACGATCGTGCGGGTCGCACTGGTGACCACCCATCTGCCATTGCGCGCGGTTGCCGATGCGATCACCGCCGATGCTGTCGCGCGTTGCCTGCGTATCACCGACGCGGCGATGCGTCGCGACTTCGACCTGGAACATCCGCGCATTGCCGTGCTCGGCCTCAATCCGCATGCCGGCGAAGACGGGCATCTGGGGCGCGAGGAACTGGACATCATCATTCCGGTGCTGGAGCAACTGCGCGGCGAAGGCATGCGGCTGATCGGCCCGTTGCCGGCCGACACGGCGTTCCTGCCGCAGAAATTGACCGGTTTCGACGTGGTGGTGGCGATGTATCACGACCAGGGCCTGCCGGTGCTCAAATACAGCGGCTTCGAGCAGGCGGTGAACATCACCCTCGGCCTGCCCTACCCGCGTGTGGCAGTGGACCATGGCACTGCGCTGGAACTTGCCGGACGCGGGATTGCCGACCCGTCCAGCCTGATGGCGGCCACCGACGTGTGTGCGCACCTGGCGGCACTCGACTGAGCGACACGTCATTGCGTGCGATGGAGTCGCCGCATCGTACACGCGGCCCATCTGCCGAACCATCCGCACGTGAAAGCGACGCCGCGTGTAAGCGCTGCCTCCGTTAAACTGCGCGGATGAATTCTTCTTTCAGCGCACCGGCCAAGAAGTCGCTTGGCCAGCACTTTCTTGCCGACCGGTATTACATTGACCGCATCGTACAGGCAGTGGACCTGCGCGCCGGCCAGCACTTGGTCGAAATCGGCCCTGGCCAGGGCGCGATCACCTTCCCGCTGCTGCGCAAGCACGGCGCATTAACCGTCATCGAGTTCGACCGCGATTTGATCGCGCCATTGACCGAGGCCGCTGCACCGATCGGCGAACTTAGCATCATCCATCGCGATGTGCTCAGCGTGGATTTCACCGCACTGGCCAATGACAGGCCGATCCGCCTTGTCGGCAACCTGCCCTACAACATTTCCTCACCGATCCTGTTCCATGCGCTGGACCATGCCGCCGCCGTGGCCGACATGCACTTCATGCTGCAAAAAGAAGTCGTCGACCGCATGGCCGCCGGCCCCGGCAGCAAGGTCTACGGGCGGTTGAGCGTGATGCTGCAGGCGTATTGCGAGGTGAGCGCGTTATTCATGGTGCCGCCGGGTGCGTTCCGGCCGCCGCCGAAGGTGGACTCTGCGGTAGTGCGGCTGGTGCCACGCGACCCGGCCACCGTGCTGATCAAGGATCGCCGCCGCTTCGCCGATGTGGTGCGCGCCGGCTTCGGGCAGCGGCGCAAGACCTTGCGCAATGCCTTGTCCCACGTCTGCGAGCCGGCCCATTTCGAAGCCGCGCAGGTGCGCCCGGACGCACGCGCCGAACAGCTTGAGGTCGCGGATTTTATCCGTCTGGCCAATGTCGAGCTGGCTTGAGCGCCGCTCCCACACGCTTTTATTTAGACTTTTTGCCATGCACGATGATCCGCGTTATCGGGTCGAGGTCGAGGCTTCGCCCCGCTTCCTCGCTCATCAATCCACACCGGACAAAGGCCGTTATGCCTTTGCCTACAGCATCCGCATCCAGAATGCAGGCGCCTTGCCTGCGCGCTTGATCGCGCGTCATTGGCAGATCACCGACGCCAACGGCCGCACCGAGCAGGTCCATGGCGAAGGCGTGGTTGGCGAACAGCCATGGCTGCGACCGGGCGAGGTCTTCCATTACACCTCCGGCGTGCTGCTGGAGACCGAGCAGGGACAGATGCAAGGCCACTATGACATGGTGGCCGACGATGGCACCGAATTCACCGCCCTGATCGCCGCCTTCGTGCTGAGCGTACCCAGGACGCTGCACTGAAGGATGTTGGACTGATGGAGCGCGCGCAATGAGCGTCTGGGCAATCGGCGACCTGCAAGGGTGCTACGACATCACACAGCGACTGCTGGAAAAAATCAATTTCGATCCCGCACAGGACACGCTGTGGTTCTGCGGCGATCTGGTCAACCGCGGCGGTCAATCACTGGAAACGCTGCGCCTGGTGCATTCGCTGCGCGACCACAGCGTGGTGGTGCTGGGCAATCACGATCTGTCGCTGCTGGCGATCGGCGCACGTTCGGAAGAAGAACAGCGCAAGGTCAATCCGGATCTGTTGCGCGTCGTGCTGGCCGAAGATCGCGACGTGCTGCTCGACTGGCTACGTATGCAGAAGTTGGCGCATGCGGATCGCTCGTTGGGCTGGATGATGATCCATGCCGGGCTGGCACCGAAGTGGACCACGCAACTGGCCGAGAAGCATGCACGCGAGGTCGAGCAGCAACTGCAGGGCGGCGGCTATCGCAAACTGCTACGCAATATGTACGGCGATCAGCCGGGCTGGTCACCGGGCCTGAACGGTTACGACCGCAGCCGCGCAATCATCAATCTGTTCACGCGCATGCGCTATTGCACGCCGCGCGGGCGCATCGCCACCGACGCCAAGGGCACGCCGGGCACGCAGGCGCAGGGTCTGTACCCGTGGTTCGAAGTGCCGGGCAGGGTCGAGCGCGATCTGAAGATCGTCTGCGGGCATTGGTCCGCGCTCGGGCTGACCATCACCCAGGGAGTGCATGCCATCGATACCGGCGCGGTGTGGGGCGGCAAACTCACTGCCCTGCAGCTGGATACCGACCAATTGCGGGTGGTGCAGGTGCCGGGACGCGAGGTAACCGGGCCGGCGCCTGTAGCACGCGCGCCAGATTGCCCGCGCGAGCGCCAGGGGCGGCAGCGCTCACGTGGCAACCGTGGCAATGCCAATAACGCCGAACAACCAACCGACGCGTCACAGGAATGATCGGCATGTCGCCCAAGCCCTCACTGACAGCGGACTTGGCGGCGCGCACCGCTCAGCGGCGCAGGTAATCGATGAACGAGAACGCAAACGCATGTCGGTCATCGGCAGGATGCGGTTCGCGACTGGTTGGCACCCACACGGCCGGGTCGATCGGCGGAAAATGCGTGTCGGCACCGTCCACTGCGGTAGCCACCTCTGTGACGGCCAGCAGATCTGCACGCTCCATCGCCAGCCGATACACCTCACCGCCGCCGATGACACACAGTTCCTGCGCGCCATCCTGCTCGGCGCGTTCGATTGCCTGCTCCAGCGACGCTACCGGTTGCATGCCTTCGAACGGCACCTGCCCGGAACGGGTCAGCACCAGATTCAATCGCCCGGGCAAGGCACGCCCCAACGACTGCGCGGTCTTGCGCCCCATCAGGATCGGCTTGCCCATGCTCAGCGCCTTGAAGCGCTTGAGATCGTCCGGCAATTTCCACGGCAAGTCGTTGTCGCGACCGATGGCGTTGTTATGGTCGAAGGCGACGATGAGGGTGATTTTCATGCGTCAGGATAAAGGCTGTTATAGATTTTTATAGCAGCGCGCCGGCCAAGCATTCCAAAGAAAAGGGTTGCGAGGTAGCAAACAAAAATGCCTCCCATAGCAACAGACGAATTTCCACCGAAAAAATTCATCAGATCCAAACGTTCGCCTTTGTAGATCGAAACACTGAAAAATCCGATCGGTGCAATCAGAACGACGCTTGTCACATTGACAAATAGACTTGCCTGCATCGCCATCAGCGAGTCAGCCAATTTTTCTCTTGCTTTGATCGAATTCTTAGCCATGACACGTCCTCTCTCAAGTGAAGGTCAGCGTGCCATGCTCACGTCTCACTAATCGAGATGAGTCGTTCACACCGCCACCGGCGCCTTGATCGCCGGATGCGGGTCATAGCCCTCGATGGCAATATCGCCGAAGCGGAACGAAAACAGATCGGTCACGTCCGGATTCAAACGCAGGGTCGGCAGCCCACGCGGGGTACGTGTCAGCTGTTCGCGCGCCTGTTCGAAGTGATTCGAATAAAGATGTGCGTCGCCCAGCGTATGCACAAAATCGCCTACCCCCAGGCCGGTCGCCTGGGCCACCATATGGGTCAGCAGCGCGTAGCTGGCGATGTTGAATGGCACGCCGAGAAAGATGTCGCCGCTGCGCTGATAGAGCTGGCAACTGAGCTTGCCGTCGACCGCATAGAACTGAAACAAGCTGTGGCATGGCATCAATGCCATCTGCGGCAGTTCGCCAACGTTCCAGGCGCTGATCACCAGCCGGCGCGAATCGGGATTGCGCTTGATCTCGTCCACCAACCATTGCATCTGGTCGATCTCGATGCCGTCCGGGCCGGTCCAGCGCCGCCACTGCTTACCGTAGACAGGACCGAGATTGCCATCGGCATCGGCCCACTCGTCCCAGATGCGGACTTGGTTGTCCTTAAGATAACCGATATTGGTGTCGCCCTGCAAAAACCACAGCAACTCGTGAATGATAGAGCGCAGATGCAGCTTCTTGGTGGTGACCAGCGGAAAGCCTGCGTTGAGGTCGAAGCGCATTTGCCAGCCGAACACGCTGCGCGTACCGGTGCCGGTGCGATCGGACTTCTCGGCTCCGTGCTCCAGCACATGCTGCAGCAGGTCCAGATACGGCTTCACTTCGCGGCCCCCGCCATGGCTGCGTCCACCATGACCGGCTGCAACACCGGTGCGCGGCGCGACAGCGCCAGCAACACCAGGCCACCGATGATTAGCGGCAAGCTCAGAATCTGCCCCATCGTCAGCCAATTGAAGGCCAGGTAGCCGATCGGCGCATCAGGCACGCGGACGAATTCCACGCTGAAACGAAACGCGCCATACAGCAGCGCAAACATCCCCGACACCGCATAGCGCGCACGCGGCTGCATTGAGAACACCCACAACACCACGAACATCACCACGCCTTCGAGTGCGGCTTCGTACAACTGCGAGGGGTGACGCGCGAACTGGTCTAGCGCACCGGCGGCGTACAGCGCCTGGAGTTGTGCCGGCAATTGGTCCGCCAATTCCGGCGCATGCGGAAAGATCACGCCCCAACCGGCCTGCGTGAACTTGCCCCACAACTCGCCGCCGACGAAATTGCCGAGCCTCCCGAAGCCCAGTCCCATCGGCACCAATGGCGCGACAAAATCCATGACGTCGAAGAAGTGCAGCCCATGCTTGCGCGCCCACAGCCAGCAGGCGAACAGCACGCCAAGCAGACCGCCGTGGAAACTCATGCCGCCTTCCCACACCTTGAACAGGATCAGCGGATTGGCCAGCAAGCTGTCGAACGCATAGAACAACATGTAGCCGATGCGACCGCCCAGCACCACGCCGAGCATGCCATAGAACAGCAGGTCGGAGAATCCGTCCATGTCCACACCGGGCAGGCGACCGCGCAGGATGCGCGAGCGGCCCAGCGCCCAGGCGGAGAAGAAGGCCGCCAAATACATCAGGCCGTACCAATGCACCTGCACCGGGCCAAGCGAGAAAGCGATGGGGTCGATGGCGTGCAGATAGATCATGCGGACCGCGGATCACAAAAACGAGGCGGCTATTCTGACACCTCGCGCGCGCTCAGCCTAAGCGCTGTGGACGATCGGGCAGCTCGTCTTCATGCTGCGCGCAGGCATCGGCAGGAAAATGCTCGGTCAACAGCTCAGTCACCGCCTCGATCCCGGCCAATACCGCCGCTTCGTTTTGGCCATCGCGCAGGAACTGCTGCATGCGCCGGCACACCTCCGCCCAATGGGTGTCCAGCACACGACTGCGCAGGCCACGGTCGGCGACCACTTCGATGGCTTGATCGGCCAGCAGCAGGTAGATCAATACGCCGTTATTGGCTTCGGTGTCCCAGGTGCGCAATTGCGCGAAGGCCTGTTCTGCGCGATGGCGGGCGGTCTGCCCGTGCCAGAGCGGGCCAAGCGGCAGATCGGCTTCCATCGCGACCATAATTTGACCGGTATGGGTGCGCTCGCTGGCAGTCACCGCCGCTGCGATGGCCGCCATGCAGGGGGCTGGAAAACTGCGCTGCGCCGACGGCGCGAAAACATGCCTGAGCCACCGCATTACCAACTCCCCGAGGCGCCACCGCCTCCCGATGATCCCCCACCCCCACCCCAGCCGCCGCCGAAACCCCCACGGCCGCCGCCTCCAAACCCACCGAACCCACCACCGCCCCAGCCCCCGCCGCCGACAAAGCGCCCCGGCGAACCGGAAGCCAGGCCCGCCAGCAAGCCGATCACTGCCGAACCAACGCTGGCAAACAGCAACGAGGTAAACAGCAAGGCGACGCCACCTGCAGCAATGCCGGTCAGCAACGCGCGCAACGGGCGCGGCAAGGCGCCCAAAATACCGCGCGCCACCATCGAGACCACAAACCCAATGAACAACGCAATGATCCAGCCGCCTGCGCCACTGCCCAAACCGCCACCGGCATGCCCGCTGACCGGCTCCGGCAAGGCCTCGCCTTCGATCAGGCCAGCCAGCGTCGCTGTCGCATCGCGGATGCCGCCGCCGTAGTCGCCCTCACGGAAGCGCGGCGCCAGATACTCCTGGATGATGCGGTTGGCCACGATGTCAGGGATCGCACCTTCCAGACCGTAACCGGGTTGGATCCGCACCCGGCGATCGTCCTTGGCCACCAGCAGCAGCACGCCATCATCCACGCCTTTGCGACCGATCTTCCACTGGTCGAACACGCGCTGGGTATACTGCTCGATCTCCTCAGGCTGCGTCGTTGGCACGATCAAAATCTGCAACTGCGCGCCCTTGCGTTGCTGCAAGGCCAGCGCTTGCTGTTCCAGCTGCTGGATCTGCGCCGCATCCAGCGTGCCGGTGACGTCGACCACCGGCGAGCGCAGCGGCGGAATGGCTGCCAGATCCTGCGCAAGCAACGAGGCCGGCAGCAGAAGCAGAAGCATCATCCACAACACCCAGCTGTGCTTTTGTCGCATTACAAAACTCCTAGCTGATTGGCACCGACATGCAGCTGTTCCTTCTCCCTCTGGGACCTTGGTCCCCTTCATGGGGAGAATGGTGCCCCGTAGGAGCAGAGTTAAGGGTATGAGCAAAGCTCGTGCAGTTGGAACGACGCGAGAGCTACGCCCCGTACCCTCCCCAACCCCTTGTCTGCTGGCGATGTGCCAGATGGGTACGTCGAGAGCCGGCTGGTCGACCGATGATCCACTGGTCTGAACGACTGCGGGAGAGCGAAGTCGCCACACCGGACTCCCCAGGCAAACGCCCGAACAGTTGCTGGAGTTGGCACGCGTAACGATCAGGCTGGGCAGCCGCAGGAGGACTGTCGACCCTTCGAGCATAGCGGAGTTTTTTATGTCTCACGATGTTGGGATCGATGTCAGCAAGCAATGGATCGCCCGACAGGTGACTGTGCGTGCCGAGCGGGATGTGCTGTGAATCACAGGTCAAGTGCGTCGGCTATGCAGGCCATACCCTCAACGCAGAAGGCGACAGCATGGCTGCGACCGCCTTCGTCGACGACATAGCGTATTTGCGCATCAGACTGCTGCGTCAGGCAGCATGCGCGGCATCGACGATGCAGCGCCTTCCACTTCGGTGGAGCGTGCAGCATAGCGAGTGGCAAAGCGCACATGGGCGATGAAGCTGGCGTTGGCCGATTGCGCCAGCGAGGCCACCAGCGCGCCGTTGAATGCGTCCCCAGCACCGGTGGTGTCCACCGTCTGCGCGCTTTCCGCACCCACGCGGTAATGCGCCGCAGTATCCCCACGCAGCTGGTCTTCGGCGTGCGAAATGAAGGCGCCTACCGCGCCCAGCGTCACTACCACGGTGCCGCCTGGCAGTAACTTGCGGCACAGCGAGTGCAGCGTGTTGCCGTCCAACGCTGCCACATCATCGGCATTGATGCGCTCGCCGACATGGCGACCGAGCAGTGCGGCGAATTCGGTTTCGTTGGGTGTCAACACATCCGACAGCTTGAGCAAGCCGATCGAGGTCGGTGCATTGGCCGGCGCTGCGTTGAGCACGGTCGGCACGCCGCATTCGCGCGCCAGTGCCAGGGCCGACTCGACGGTTTCTGCCGGCGATTCCAACTGCGCCAGCAGCACGCGTGCCGAGGCAACCAGCGCGCGCTGGTTGTCGACAAAGCCCGGGCTCAGCACCGAATTGGCGCCGGCACCGATCACGATGGTGTTGCGACCGTGCCCATCGACATAGATGCCACCGGTGCCGGTCGGCTCATTGCTTGGCTCGGCGATCAGCGCGAACCCATCCTGCGCGGCCAGCGAACGTGCCAGCGCACCGCCGGCATCATCGCCCAGCGCGCACAGGAAGTGCGTCTTGGCGCCGGCACGTGCAGCCGCGACTGCCTGGTTGAACCCCTTGCCACCTGGACCGGTGCTGTAGCGACCAGCGATGGTGGCGCCTGGGGCGGGCAGGACATCACAGCGCCACACGTGATCGACATTGAAGGACCCGACAACGACGACCGAACTCATAAATACCCTTGCTTGAATGACTGACTTGAATGAATGGAAGAAACGCGGCGTGCGGCGATTAGACAGTCACACCGATGAACCCGCGCCGCCTTAACCGAACTGCGAGAGTACGCCGGCAATGGTAGCGGTCATGAAGGTGGCGATCGAACCGCCGAGCACCGCACGCAGACCGAACTTGGCCAGATCGTGACGACGTTCCGGCGCCAGCCCGCCGATACCGCCGATCTGGATCGCAATCGAGCTGAAGTTGGCGAAGCCGCACAGGGCATACGTGGCGATCAACCGGCCTTCGGCGCTCAGGCCGACGCCTGGCGCTTCGCCCTTCACGATCCGCGACAACTCGCTGTAAGCGACAAACTCGTTGACCACCACCTTCTGGCCGATTAACGAACCGACTGTCGTCGCATCCACCCACGGTGTGCCGATCACCCAAGCGATAGGCGCCAGCACGTAACCGAAGATCGTCGACAGGTTGGTCGGACGGCCCAGCACTGCGGCGGCGCCCGTGATCTCGCCCAGCCAGGTCAGCGGTGCGTTGATCAATGCGATCAGCGCGATGAAGGCCAGCAGCATCGCGCCGATGTTCAGTGCCAGGCGCAAACCATCGCCAGCACCGACCGCAGCCGCATCGATGACATTGCTGGTGGTCCTTTCGACTTCCATCTTGACCGTGCCGCGGGTCAGCGGGGTGCCGGTTTCCGGCACCAGCAGTTTGGCGACCACCAGCGTGGCGGGCGCGGCCATGATGCTGGCGGCAAGCAGGTGCTTGGCATAGAACGCCTGCTGCGCCGGATCGCTGCCGCCGAGCATGCCCACGTACGCGGCGAGCACACCGCCGGCGATATGCGCCATGCCGCCGATCATCATCGTCAGCAGTTCGGATTGGGTCATCTTGGGGATGTAAGGGCGCACCGTCAGCGGCGCTTCGGTCTGGCCGATAAACACGCTGGCGCACACGCTGGTGGTTTCCGCACCGGACACACGCATCACCTTGGTGATCGCCCACGCCATCGCACGCACCACCACCTGCATCACGCCCAGGTGGTAAAGCACGCCCATCAGCGCGGAGAAAAAGATGATGGTGGGCAGCACCTGGAACGCAAAAATAAAGCCGTAGCTGTCGATGTTCATCAGGTTGCCGAAAATGAAGGTAGACCCCTCATTGACGAAGCTCAGCACCTTGACGAAACCCCTGCCCAGCGAGTCGAACGCATCGCGCCCACCCGGCACCAACAGCACCAGTGCGGCGAATGAAATCTGCAACGCCAGACCAGTGGCGACCAGCTTCCAATCGATCGCGCGGCGGTTGGTCGAAAACAGCCAGGAGATGCCGATAAGTACCACCAGACCGAACAGGCCGAAACCGATCCGTCCCAAACCTTCGACCATTCCAATCCCCGGCGACTACTGACGACAAAAGGGCAAGCCTAGAGCAGGGGGTGACAGCGGGCAAGGCGACCAGTGTTCAGATGCTCGCCATCGGCCCGCGGTCGAAATGCGGCGAGGGCTACGTGCGGCGTGTCCCGTGCCGATACACGTGCAAACGCCCTCAGTGACCGAAGCATTCGCACAAAATCGGCAGACATCGTACGCGGGGGTGGTCTGTGGGCGGTGCCGCACACACCACGCCCTGTCGCCCCGGCAACGCGACGTCCTCCACTGCGTAGGCCGATCCGTGGCAGGGCGCTGTGGAGGTTGTTGGAGTCTGCCAATGCACTACCGTCGTCTGGGTTCTACCGGGCTGCAACTATCGGCTTTGTCGTTCGGGGCCTGTCGGGGCCTGGGTCACTTTCGGCAAGCAGATCGAGCGCAGCGAAGCGCGCAACCTGATCGCCGCCGCCTGGGACAACGGCATCAATTTCTTCGACAATGCTGAGGTCTATGCATGCGGTCGCGCTGAAGAATTAATGGGCGATGTGATCGCCGATCTGCGCTTACCGCGCGACGGCTATTGCGTGTCGAGCAAAGTATTTTTCAGTGCGGTGGACAGCCCATGCCCGACCCAGCGTGGACTTTCGCGCAAGCATGTCACCGACGCCTGCCATGCCGCGCTCAAGCACCTGCGGGTGGACTATCTGGATTTGTACTTCTGCCACCGGACGGATCCGGACACCCTCCGATATCAGGAAAACGTGCGCGCCATGGATGCGCTGATACGCCAGGGCAAGCTGCTGTACTGGGAAACTTCCGAATAGAGTGCAGCTCAGTTGCGCGCCGCCATCGCCATCGCCGAGCAGGAACACTTGCATGCGCCAGCGATGGAGCAGCCGCAGTACAACCTGCTCCACCGCGAGCGGCTGGAACAGGAATACGCGCCGCTGTGCGAGAACGGGGTAGGCACCACGATCTGGTCGCCGCTGGCTTCGGACCTGTTGCCCGGCAAGTACAACGCCGGCGTGGATGCCGATAGCCGGCTGGGTCGACCGGGCAATCAATGGCTGCAGGACCAAGTCCTGGGCGCATCGGAAGCGCGACGACTCGAACGCGCCCGCACGTTGTGCACGCTAGCTGCCGAACTTGGCCAGTCGCCGGCACGTCTGGCCATCGCCTGGTGCTTACGCAATCGGCATGTATCCACGGTGATCCTCGGCGCCAGCCGGGTGGCTCAGTTGGAAGAAAACCTCGGCGCACTGAAGACGTTGAGCCAGGTCGATGAAGCTAGTTGGGCGCGGGTGGAGGCTGCAACGCGCTGAACGAGCGCACTTCGGGTGGGCTACGCCGGAGCAAGCTCATGCCCGATGGCAGTCTTGTCGGCCATTGCGCGCAGATTGCCTGCTTGGTGTTACACGCACGTCCGAGCGTAGAAGCATCCAAGACGCGGCATTGCGATGCGCTGCTGCCTTGCCAGCAGGTGTCTCTAAGAGGCTTGGCAAGTCTGGATTACGCGACGCTTCGGCTAGAGGCAAGGCCCTGACGCTTTGTGCGCGCTGGACAACGTCAGCATCAAAAGCGCGACGGATCGATTGATCGCACGAATCGAAAGCTATTGTTCCATCCAGAAATTCAGCTGATTAAATGAGAATAACTGTTGATAAACAAATGAGAATGGTTATTATTTGTACGGCCAACCGACTGGAGATCCGGATCATGACCGCTCAACCCGTGCTGCTTCACTCCGAACCGGTCAACCTGCGCGACCGCGCTGTTGCGCGTGCTGTCCCTACAGAAGACCTCATCAGCAGCGAGGCGCTGCTCAAGGGCCGTCGCGAAGTGCTGATCCAGCATGGCGACCGCATCTATCGCCTGCGCCATACCAGCAACGACAAGCTCATCCTCACCAAGTAAATTAGCGGACAGAACGGTTTCGCGCCGTCAAGCGGGCGTGGCCGGTGCTCGGAATGGGCATTTATCATGCGTACACCGTGGTTCCTCCGCGCCGTCCGCGCCAGCCTGGTGACTGCTCGCTACGTTTTGTTAGCCATTTTAAATGGATCGCCTGATGTGTAGAAGCGGGCTGGCCTGCGGTGAAGCGTCACCGGTAACGCCTCATCGCACGCCAACGCGCTTCTACAGGAGATGCAGTTATTCCTTGAACATCAAGAACGCCGCCACCAGAATCAATCCGAACGCAGCCCAGTGATTCCACTTCAACGACTGCCCCAGGTAAAATGTGGAGAAGCAGGCGAACACCAGCAGCGTGATCACTTCCTGCATGCCCTTGAGCTGCGGCGCGGAGTAAACCGCGCTGCCCAGTCGGTTGCCCGGTACCTGCAGGCAATATTCGAAGAACGCGATGCCCCAGCTGACCAGGATCGCGATCATCAGCGGCGTATTTTTGTACTTCAAATGTCCGTACCAAGCGAAGGTCATGAACACATTGCTGGCGAGCAGCAGCAGGAGCGGATACAGGTAAGCGGCGAAGGGTGCGGTGGGCATGAAGGCAGAAGGCAGGTAAGGGGCAGGCAGCATAAGCCAGCCCCGTTAGAGCGTGTTATGCACTTCGGGTTGAGATGCGCTGGGGTCCAGCGGTGCGGCGAAGCAAGACGCCTAGTAAAGCAATCGGTGCGCCCCCAGCCACGCCCTAGCGCTGAATGGCTCAGCGGCGCAGGGCCAGCCGCTCGGTCGCCTGCCCCCCCTCCACCAGCAAGACCAGCACGATCACCATCGCTAGGCCGGCGAACACGCGGTCGGTATACAGCCCGTTGCTGTTCTGAAAAATTTACCAAACCAGCCCCCCTTGGCCGGAGGCGGCACCGAACACCAGCTCGGCCGCGCGCCAAGCGAAGGCCCAGACCGATCTTCAACCGGACAGGATTGCCGGCAACGCCGCCGGAATCGGCGACTGCGCCACATAGCGCGGCCCACGCAGCCCGTAGTTAGAGCGGCTATCCAAACTACTGGCAAGTCGCAATGCGGGCGCGGTCGGTGCTCGGAACGGCATGTACCATGCGTACACTCCGGTTCCTCCGCGCCGTCCGCACCCACCTGACGACTGCTAGCTACGTTTTGCTAGCCACTCTTACATGATCGCAGGCGGATCACATCCCCACCGGTAACCTTGGTAGCGGCGTCAGCCGTTGCTCTTCTAAGCAGCGCTCTTCTCGGCATCGCGCTGCTTGCGGATCTGCGCGTCTACTGCGGCGATGGCGGTCATGTTCATCACGCGGCGTGAGGTGGCGCTGGTGGTGAGGATGTGCACCGGTTTGGAGATTCCCATCAGGATCGGGCCAATCGCCACGCCGTCGGTAAACACGCGCACCAGGTTGTAGGCGATGTTGGCCGCTTCCAGATTCGGGAGCACGAACAGGTTGGCGCGGCCCTTCAAGGTGCTATTGGGCATGATCTGCTTGCGCAGCGCTTCGTCCCAGGCCGTGTCGCCCTGCATTTCGCCGTCGATGTTGAGCTCGGGCTTGCGTTTGAGCAGGGCCTCGCGCACCTGGCGCATCTTCAGCGCGTCGCGCGAGTCGTGGCTGCCGAAGTTGGAGTGTGAAAGCAGCGCGATGTTGGGCTCGATGCCGAACAACTTGAGGCGATAGGCGGCCTGCAAGGTCGCTTCCACCACTTGCTCCACGGTCGGGTCTTCCTGCACGTGCGTATCCAGGAAGAAGAACACGCCTAGCTGGTTGATCACGCCGGTCATCGCCGAGGTGGAACTTACGCGCGGTTCCAGCGGAATCACGCTGCGCGCGTAACCCAGCTTCTTGTGGAAGCGGCCGACCACGCCCGACAGCATCGCATCGGCTTCGCCGCGCGCCACCATCACCGCGGCAATCAGTGTCGGACGCGAACGCATCAGCTCCTTGGCGGCGGTGACGGTCACGCCGCGCCGCTCGGTGAGCGCATGGTAGTACTGCCAGTATTCGTTGAAGCGCGGGTCGTCGAGGATGTTGGTGATTTCGAAGTCCACGCCGGCGGTCAGGCGCAGGCCCATGCGCTCGATACGCGCTTCGATGACGTCCGGGCGGCCGATCAGGATCGGGAAGGCCAAGCCTTCGTCGACCACGTTCTGCACCGCGCGCAGCACCACTTCTTCTTCGCCTTCGGCATACACCACGCGCTGCTTGTCGGCGCGCGCGCGGTCGTAGACCGGCTTCATCATCAGGCTGGTGCGGTAGACGAACTGGCCAAGCTTGTCGCGGTAGACCTCCATGTCGGCGATCGGGCGCGTGGCCACGCCCGAATCCATCGCTGCCTGCGCAACGGCGGAGGACAACTCCACCAACAGGCGCGGGTCCAGCGGACGCGGAATCAGGTAGTCCGGACCGAAACTCGGAGTTTCACCACCGTAGGCTGCGCCCAGGTCGGAGGCCTCCCGGCGCGCCATGGCAGCAATCGCCTTGACGCAGGCGATCTTCATTTCTTCATTGATGCCGGTAGCGCCCACGTCCAGCGCACCGCGGAACAGATACGGGAAACACAGCACGTTGTTGATCTGGTTCGGATAGTCAGACCGGCCAGTGCCGATGATGCAATCCGGACGCACCGCCTTGGCCACTTCCGGGGTGATCTCCGGGTTGGGATTGGCCAGTGCGAAGATCACCGGCTGGCGCCCCATGGTGGCGACCATTTCCGGCTTGAGGATACCGGCCGCCGACAGGCCCAGGAAGATGTCCGCGCCTTCGACGATTTCGGCCAGCGTGCGCTTGTCGGTGTGGCGTGCGTAGCGCTGCTTGTCAGGATCCAGATCGGTGCGGCCGGTGTGGATCACGCCGTCGCGGTCCAGCGCCAGGATGTTCTCCGGCTTCAAGCCAAGCGAGACCAGCATGTTGACGCAGGAGATTCCGGCTGCGCCCATGCCGGTGGTGGCCAGCTTGACCTCTTCGATCTTCTTGCCGGTGACCACCAGCGCGTTGAGCACCGCCGCGCCGACGATGATTGCGGTGCCGTGTTGGTCGTCATGGAACACCGGAATATTCATGCGCTCGCGCAGCTTGCGCTCGACGATGAAGCATTCCGGCGCCTTGATGTCTTCCAGATTGATGCCGCCGAAGGTCGGCTCTAGACTGGCGATGATGTCGACCAGCTTGTCCGGGTCGTTCTCGTTGATCTCGATATCGAAGACATCGATGCCGGCGAACTTCTGGAACAGCACGCCCTTGCCTTCCATCACCGGCTTGGAGGCCAGCGGGCCGATATTGCCCAGGCCCAGCACGGCGGTGCCGTTGGTGATCACCGCCACCAGATTGCCGCGTGCGGTGAGCTCGCTGGCCTGAGTGGGTTCTTCGACGATCGCCTCGCAGGCGAAGGCCACGCCCGGCGAATACGCCAGCGACAGATCGCGCTGGGTCAGCATCGGCTTGGTCGCAGTGACTCGGAGCTTGCCGGCCGGCTGCTGGCGGTGGTAGTCGAGGGCTGCCTGTTTGAAGTCGTCGTTGGACATCGGCTGTGTGGTTCTCAAGGGCGCAGAAGGACTGAATTCTACCCTCCTGCCTGAACAAGGGCCTGTCACGCAGCTGTCAGCGCGACAGGGAGATCGCATCCTGCAGCGCATCGCGCGGTGCGGCCAAGGGCGTGATCAATAGGAAAACGGACGTACATCCCGCCGACATTACCGAAGGGACACAGGGCCGTAGGAGCCGTCAGCGCAGGCTGATCGGTGCGACGACCTCGCGCGAGGCCACCGGTGCCTGCAGCGACAGCGAGACACCGTCCAGCACCCGCTTGAGCTGGTCGCGGTCCAGCGCATTTTCCCAGCGCGACACCACCACGGTGGCGACCGCATTGCCGATGAAGTTGGTCAGCGAGCGGCACTCGCTCATGAAGCGGTCAACGCCCAGGATCAGCGCCATACCGGCCACCGGCACGTCTGGCACCACCGACAACGTGGCGGCCAGGGTGATGAAGCCGGCGCCGGTCACGCCCGCCGCACCCTTGGAGCTAAGCATCGCCACCGCCAACAAGGTGATCTGCTGACCCAGGCTCAGGTCAACGTTGGTGGCCTGGGCGATGAACAGCGCAGCCAGGCTCATGTAGATGTTGGTGCCATCCAGATTGAACGAGTAGCCGGTCGGCACCACCAGGCCCACCACCGACTTTTCGCAGCCGGCCTTTTCCATCTTTTCCATCAGCGACGGCAATGCCGACTCCGACGAAGAAGTTCCCAACACGAGCAATAACTCGGCCTTGAGGTAGCGAATCAGTTTGAGCACCGAAAAGCCGCAAAACCGGCAGACCAGGCCCAGGATCACCAGCACGAAGAACAGCGATGTCAGGTAAAACGAGCCCACCAGCCAAGCCAGATTGATCAGCGATTCCAGGCCGTATTTGCCGATGGTGAAGGCGATGGCGCCGAACGCACCGATCGGCGCGGCCTTCATCAGCATATGCACAAGGCGAAACATCGGGGCGGTCAACGCTTCCAGGAAGCTCAGCACCGGGCGACCACGCTCGCCGACCAGGGCCAGAGCGATACCGAACAACACCGCCACGAACAGCACCTGCAGGATGTTACCGTCTACGAACGCGCCAATCAGCGTGACGGGGATGATGTCCATCAAAAAGCCGACCAGGCTCAGCTCGTGCGACTTCTGCACGTAGGTGTTGACCGCGCTCTGATCCAGCTCGGCCGGGTTGATGTTCATGCCGGCGCCGGGCTGCACCACGTGCGCCACGATCATGCCCACGATCAACGCCAGCGTGGAAAAGAACAGGAAGTAGGCCATCGACTTGGCGAAGACCCGGCCCACTGTCTTGAGGTGGGTCATGCCGGCGATGCCGGTGACGATGGTCAGGAAGATCACCGGGGCGATGATCATCTTCACCAGCTTGATGAAGGCATCGCCCAGCGGCTTGAGGCTTTCGGCGAAGGCCGGCTCGAAGTAGCCCAGTAGGGCACCCAGAACGATCGCCACCACCACCTGGAAGTACAGCTGGCGGTAGAAGGGGACGGACGCCGGCAAGGGGCCGGCAGGCTTGCTGATGTTCATGACACCACTCCGAGGGAACACAAGTAAGGCGCCTGAGCAGGCACCCGATGCATACATTCTGGCCGGACGTTGCAGCTGGGGCCGATAGCCCATTGGTACTATTTATTGCCCACCGGTCATTGCCCACCGGCTGAACGTCAGCTTACACTTCAGCCGCGCCGCTGCCGGTCGTTGATCCAGTTCAACGCAGACACCGATTCTGTACCGTCGTCGTCCGAATCTGCGCGCTTGCTGAAGTCATTCATTGCGACGGCCATGGCAGGATGCCCGGCCCCTTCTCATTGCCGAAGATAACTCCTATGCGCATCAATCCGCTCCTTCTTGCGTTGGCCATCGCCGCCGCGCCCGCTGCCGCCAATGCAGCCACCTCGCTCGAAAACTGGCCAACCAAGTACACCTTCGGTGATGGTACCGAGCTTGGGGTGTTCGGCACGTTCGCCTATGACGACAACAACTTCTACAATGACGACCGCCTCGAAGACCGTACCGACTTTCGCCGAAAGGAATTGGGTGCCACCATCAAGAAAAAGGGCGTCTACGACGCCATGGTGAATTTCGACTTCGAATCCAAGCTGTGGCTGGACGTGTTCTTCCGCGTCGAGACCAAGGCGCTGCTGGGCCAGGATTACGGCCGAGTGCGCCTGGGCTACATGAAGGTGCCGGTGGGTCTGGAAGCGGTGCAGAGCTCGCGCGTGGGCAGTTTCATGGAACAGAGCCTGCCGGTGCAGGCGGTGTACCAGGGCCGCCGTACCGGCATGGAATGGACCCTGGAACGCCAGGAGTACCTGCTGCAGGCCGGCGCCTACGGCGGTAAGGATCTGCAGGGTGACAATCCTGGCACCACTCAGGCCATGCATGCGGTGTGGACCCCGATCAAGGCCGAAGGCGAGGTGCTGCATCTAGGCATCGCCGGCTCGGTCGAAAACCCACGCGGCTTCAGTGACGGCCGCGGTGTGTCCTTCAGCCCGCGTGTGCGCCTGCGTGCCCGACCGGAAGCCGGCCTGACCGACGTGCGTTTGATCGACACCGGCACCATTGTCGGTGTGGACCACGTAATCCGCACCGGCCTGGAAGCGGTCTGGATCCACGGCCCGTTCTCGCTGCAGAGCGAAGCACTACGCGCCGAAGTGGCGCGTAACGAAGGACTGCCGCACTTCATCGCACAGGGCCAATACGTTTATGGCACCTGGACGCTGACCGGCGAGTCGCGCACCTACGCCAGCGGCTTACCCGGCAACATCAAGCCGGCGCACGACTACGGCGCGGTCGAGCTGACTGCCCGCTACAGCCGCCTGAATCTGGAAGACAACAACGTCCATGGTGGCCGTCAGCACAACACCACCATCGGCGCCAACTGGTATCTCACCAGCCACTTCAAGTTCCAGGCCAACTACAGCTGGGTAGATGCCTCGCGCAATGGCGTCCATGAGACCCCGCACGTGATGGAACTGCGTGCGCAGGTGCAGTTCTAGGCATCCCTAATGGCGATGCACTGGGCGGCTGACGCCGCCCAGTGTCTGCGCCCGCTGCAACGTGGTAACGCACACCAGCGCGTGTGCTCATGCGGCCGCATCCTCGCTGAGAGTGCGGCCGCAGTCGTTTGTGGCGGTTGTCTGTGATGACTGATGCGATGGTTGGCGAGCCGAGAGCTGCGCGATGCCGGGGCAGACCGCCATACTTGTCATATGTACGCCTCGCAACGCCGCCGCCTGCTGCTCACCTCGACAATGGTGCTGGGCGGAATGTTCGTGGCCATGCTCGCGGCCGGGCACTTCGTCGAACAAAGTGCCTTGCACGACGAAAGTGCCACCGTGCGGCGTCAGCTGCGCTTGTATGCGCAGGCGCTGCAGCAGCGCATCGATCGCTATCGCACGCTGCCGCAGATTCTAGCGCTGGACCCGGAGCTACGCGCTGCGGTCTCCGGCCCGTTGTCGCCCGAGCAGGTGGAACAGCTCAATCGCAAACTGAAGCTTGCCAACAACGTCACCCAGTCCTCCACGCTGACACTGATCAACCACGATGGCATTGCATTGGCGGCCAGCAACTGGCAGGCCACACACAGCAACGTGGGGGTGGACTACGCATTCCGTCCTTATTATCAGCAGGCGTTGGCTACCGGCAGCGGCAGTTTCTACGGCATCGGCATGACCACCAGCGAGCCGGGCTATTTCCTGTCGCAGGCCATCGTCGGTCCCGCAGGCAAGGTGCAAGGCGTGGTGGTGATCAAGATCGCGCTGGCTGCACTGGAGCGTGAATGGCTGCAGACACCGGATATCGTGCTGGCCTCCGATGCGCACGATGTGGTGTTTCTGGCCAGCCGCCCCGAATGGCGCTACCGCATGCTCGCCCCGCTGAACCAACGCGATCGCAGTCAATTGCAGAGCACACGTCAGTACGCCGATCAGGGCTTGCTGCCGCTGCGGCGTCGGCTGATCGAGCAGACCGGCGTCGGCGGTGTGCTGGCCGAAATCCGCGACCCGCCGCTCAGCGCGCCCGTGCTGTGGCAGACCCTGGAAGTGCCGGAAAGCGGCTGGCGCCTGCATCTGCTGCACGACACCCGCGCCAGTGCCGCCGCCGGGCGCGCCGGCGCGATTGCCGCTGCAGGTGCCTGGTTGGCGCTGGCATTGTTGTGGTTGTTCGTGCAGCAGCAGCGGCGGCTGTCGGCGTTGCGCCAGCGCAGCCGGCATGAGCTGGAAACCTTGTTGCAACAACACGCCGAAGAACTGCGCACTGCACAGGACCGGGTGGTCACCGCCGCGCAACAGGCCAATTCCGGCCTGAGCCGCAGCCTGGAACATCTGCCGCAAGGCGTGGTGGTGATCGACGATGCGCTCAATCTGGTGGCGTGGAATTCGCGCTATGTGGAGCTGTTCCGCTTCCCGCCCGAGCTGCTCAGGATCGGCCGCCCGATCGAGGACCTGTTTCGCTTCAATGCACGCCGCGGCTTGCTCGGGCCGGGACCGATCGAAGCGGCCATCGAACGCCGTCTCAACCATCTGCGCAGCGGCAAACCGCATATGCGCGAAAGTGAGAAAGAAGACGGCACGGTATTGGAAATCCGTGGCAATCCGCTGCCCGATGGCGGATTCGTCACCAGCTACGCCGACATCACCAGCTACAAGAACGCCGCACGCGAACTGCGCTCGTTGGCCGACGCATTGGAACATCGCGTCGCCGAACGCACCCGCGATCTGGCTGCGGCCAAGCGCGAGGCAGAAAGCGCCAACCGCTACAAGACCCGCTTCGTCGCCTCGGCCGTGCACGATCTGCTGCAGCCGCTCAACGCCGCACGCATGTTCGTCTCCGTGTTGCGTGGGCGCGTGCAGGAAGCGGGCACCGCGCGCGCAGTCGACAACATCGAAAGTGCGCTGGCTGCGCAGGACGCCATCCTCAACAGCCTGCTGGACATCTCGCGCCTGGAAGCCGGCAGCCTGAAAACGCAGGTGCGCGATTTCGCCATCGCCCCGTTGCTGGAAACGTTGGCGCGCGAGTTCGGCATCCTCGCCGAAGACCGCGGCCTGGTGCTGGATTGGGTGCCGACCTCCGCAGTGGTGCTGAGCGATGAAAATCTGCTGCGTCGCATCCTGCAGAACTTTCTGTCTAACGCCATTCGCTACACGCCGCGTGGGCGCGTACTGATCGGCTGCCGTCGCCGCGGTGGCTGGCTGCGTATCGAAGTGCACGACCAAGGACCCGGCATTCCCGAAGCCTTGCAACATCAAATCTTCGAGGAATTCCGCCGCCTGGACGACGGTGTGGCCAACGATCGCGGCGCAGGCCTGGGACTGGCCATCGTCGAACGCATCGGCCGCTTGCTCGGCCACAGCATCGGCCTGCGCTCTACCCTGGGTGGCGGCAGCGTGTTTTCGGTCACCGTGCCGCTGGGCGAACGCGCCGCGATCGCTGCGCGGTTGCCGCCGCCTGCCACCAATGCAGAGCACGGCAACGACCCCATCCTGCACGGTTGCCGGGTGTGGTGTGTGGACGACGACCCGCGTGTCTGCGAGGCCACCCGCGCGCTGCTTGAACGCTTGGAATGCCGTGTGGATTTCGCTGGCGGCCCCGACGATGCATTGGTCAGCGCCAACGCCGACGACGTGCCGGAATTGCTGTTGCTGGATGTGCGCATGGGCGAGCACTACGGCCCCATACTGCTGCCGCAGCTGGTGGAACGCTGGCAGCGCGAGCCCCGCATTATCCTGGTGACTGCAGAGCCCGATCCGGCCTTGCGCGTACACGCACAGGAATCGGGATGGGGCTTTCTGTCCAAGCCGGTCCGCCCGCCCGCACTACGTGCTCTAATAACGCAGATGCTGCTGCGGCGTAGGTGATGCGGCACGCTGCGCTTGCTGGCAGGATCGCGATGAAAGCGGTTGGCCGATCCCCCCAAAAAAATGGGAGTTACCATGTTCAAGCACACCTATCTGATTTTGATCTTGTTGCCGGTTGCAGCCTGCGCGGTAGGCTTTACCGCGCAGGCTGCAACGCCTGCCGACTCCGTGCAGTCCTACGGGTCGGTCCGCGCCGACATGGATCCCTATACGGTCGATAGGTTGAACAACGTGCTCAACCAGGTCTCAAAGCATCGCAGCCTGAGCGCAGGGCATCTAATCGACGTGATCTCTGCAGAATTTCTCGACACACCTTACCGAAGCAATATGTTGCAGGGCTCGGCCACAACGCCGGAGAAACTGATCATCGACTTCACCGGTCTGGATTGCTTCACCTATCTGGACTACGTCGAAGCTGCACGCAGAGCCTATTCCCAGCAGGATTTCGTCAGTCGCCTGATCCTCACCCGCTACGTCGACGGCATCGTCGGCTTTACGTATCGCAAGCATTTCTTCTCGGATTGGGCCAACCGACCGTACGAACTCGCCAACGACATGACCGCAACAATCAGCCCCGATGCGGTCAGTGTGGTCAAAACCCTCAACCTGAAAGCCGACGGTGGCAATTATCTGCCCGGGTTGCCGGTCGTGCAGAGGACCATCACCTACATCCCCACCGAACACATCGACCGTAACGTCGTCCGACAGCTTCGCACCGGCGACTACATCGGCATCTACACGCACGAAGCAGGGCTGGATGTCACCCATGTCGGCTTTTTCATCAGGACCAACAGGGGTCCGATGTTGCGCAATGCCTCATCGCGGGCGGAAAACCAAAAAGTCGTAGACTCACCATTTATGGAATACATCGCAAGAACACCCGGCATCATCATCTACAGGGCCAAGCAGTAAGAGCGGCTGGCAACACGCGGTAAGCTGTCGGCGAATCGTGGCAGCCATCGAAAACAGTCTGACTGATTGCAGCGCCTGGTTCACCGGTTCGCCTTGCACCCCTGCAAGTGGCCGCATCCGGTCGCTACCCAGCTGCCGACCGCGATACGGGGCGCACGCTGGCCGGGATCGATCAGACCTCGCCTTCCGGCTCGAGCGCCTTGACCAGCACCGCCGCTTGCGTGCGGCTGTAGCAGTCGAGCTTTTTCAGGATCGCGGTGACGTGGACCTTGACGGTGTTTTCGGCAAGCCCCAGTTCGTGCGCGATCTGCTTATTGAGCAGGCCATCGGCCAGGCTCAGCAGCACGCGAAATTGTTGCGGGGTGAGCTGGGCGAGTCTGGCCGCCAGTTGCGCATCGGCCTCCGAGCGCTCAGCGGTCATCGGCGGGAACCAGGTACCGCCATCCAGCACGCTGGCCACCGCGGTGCCGATCGATTCGGCCGGCGTGGATTTGGGAATGAAGCCGGCCGCGCCGAACTGCTGCGCACGACGGATCACGCGTGGGTGATCGTTGGAGGAGATCACCACCACCGGAATGTCCGGGTGCTCGCCACGCACATGCAGCAGCGCCGAGAAGCCACGTGCACCCGGCATGGCCAGATCCAGCAGCACCAGCTCGGCCTGGGGATGCGACCGCAGCATCGCGCTCAACGTGGCGGCGCTGGAAGCCTCAACCACATTGGCCTGCGGCAGGATGTGCTGCAGCACCTGGATCACGGCGGCACGGAACAGCGGGTGGTCGTCGGCGACGAGAATGGTGAGAGCGGCCATGCGCCAAGTCTGGCACATGGCTGTGTCGGTTTATCGCATCCACGTGCGACTAGCTGACGCCAAGCAGCAGGTGCTGCATGGGCGCGCCGGATGCTGGCGCGTTTGGGAAGACCGCCGACCTGCGCACCGTCGGGACCCACTGGTGGCCTTGCAGACCCATCGCCGCAAGGCCTAACTTGCACGAGGGCCAAGCCGGCATGGCGATCAAGCACTTGTGCCGGCGGCTGTGTGTGCCACCCTCACTCGCACGCTGGCTTTGAAGTGTTACCAACGTTGCTCTCGACGACACATACGGTTGTTGCCTATGGCTTGAGCCGTCGAGAATTTAGAGCGGCTAACAAAACGTAGCGAGCAGTCGTCAGGTGGGTGCAGACGGCGCGCAGGAACCGGAGTGTACGCGTGGTACCGAGCACCGGCCGCGCCCGCCTGGCGGTGAGCGCAGTCGTTTTGTTAGCCGCTCTTAACCGCAGGCCTCAAGTTATTTGCGTTTGTACGCACCGCTGTCGCCCACATCGGCGCGTGAAACGCGTATTCCCTGCCTGATCGCTCAGCGTCACCAAACATCAGCTGCACGATGTCTCTTCACTCTGAGTCGATCGTGTCGCGTATCTGGGGTTGTAAGCCGGAACCCCAGAAAATTCCGTCACCCCAATTCCAGCCCAGCCATGAGTGCGTCCAGGTCGATCATCTTGCCGTTGCTCTGGAAGGTGTAGTGCCCATTCAGCAGAATGTGTCGCCAAGCCGCCGGCGACATCTGTGTGATCAGCGCCACGGCCTTGGCGTTTCCGTTTGCTTCGTACTTCGTCAGCAGCCGCGACAGGATCGCCGAGTTGTAGTAAATGATGGCGTTAGCGATCAGCCGTGCGCACTGGTTACCGATCTCAATTTCGATGTCAGTACGACCGGTCAACTCCTTCTTGCCGCCGACCTGGGCGATGGTCGAGCGTAGCTGGTGATAGGACTCGATGCGTTTCTGCGAGCGGTGCACATTGCGCTCCAGTTGAGGATCGCGCAGATAGCGCAGCGTGTAGATGCTCCGGATGAGCTTGTCGAACTCGAACAGAGCGCGGTGCGTTGAGTTCGGCGCGGTATAGGTGCACAACTTGCGGATCAGCGTGCCCTGCGTCATCTCCTTCAGCCCGAGCGTTGCGACGATCTGATCCAGATTCGACTTTTCGCCGATAATCAGCGGCCAGTCGATCTGACCCACCGGCCGGATCAGGCATTTCTCGTACAACGCTGGATCGTCGGCGCAGTACAACTCCTGGAGCTGGTCTTCCAAGCTGGTCTTCCAAGTTGGTGAAGCGCGGCTCGAAGCGCAAGCCGAACCAGTGCAGGATGGCGAAGTTGGCCTTGTTGACGCTGTGCATATCGCCGGTGATCGCGGTCGGCGCAATGTTCGAGGTGTTGCGATACCAGATATCGAATACGTGGTGACCTTCGTAATCGTGTGCGCCGATCAGGTAGCCATGGAGCGGTACGTGGTTGCACAGGAGTGTGTAGGCGACGACACCCTTGCCACGCCCGAAGTACTTACGCGAATAGCGCGCCTTCACGGTCGGCCGCTCAACGCCCAACTTCTGACCATCGACGGCACCGTACAGCGTATCCAGGTCGAACGAGTAATGCGGGAAGATCGGCAGCGCGGCGATGGCGTTGCTGATGTAGTCGTTGGCCGCGTGCAGCGATGCCTGGCGCAGGTATTGCTGATAGGTGCTTTCCAGGACGTGGTAGGGGATGTCGCTAGTGCGTGCCATGACCTGATTGCCGTGGTTCATGGCCTGGGCGATGATGACCGCCATCAGGCTGTCGGCATCGGCTATCTTCTTCGCGTAGCGCGGCTGCAACGGCGTCAACGCTGACAGGAAGTGGCACTGGCCGTTGACAAAACGAAACACGTCGGCCACGTCGCAAAAGGGCAACTGCTCGTACAGTGCATGCTCGCGTGGCTTCTGGTTCTCGCTCTTTGGCCTGCGCCACGTTAGTGTTTGCGTGTGCTTGTCATATTCAAGGTGCGTCAGCTTGCCTTGTTTGAGTTCGCGATTGAACGCCAGCCACTGCGTGCGTAGCTCCGCCGTCAGTGCGTCGAACTGGGCCTGGATCGGATCGCGCAGGAAGGGGATGTCCATCGGAGCCAACGCATCGGCCTTCTCATCAAGCGACACCAACTCATCGGACAGATGACGATGTTGCAGGCTATCATCGAGATAGAACTCGCCCGATTGGAAGCGCTTCCTGATCTGTCGGTACAACCAGAACTCGTAACGGTCGGCATGCAGACTCAAGGGATCACCCTTGGCATCTAAGGTCAACAGGTACGGTCGCAACCGTTTCGGCAGTGTAGCCACTGGACATTCGGTGAGCAGTCGTTGCGACAGGCGCTGTTGTTTGGCGAATACGCTCTTTGCCCAAGCCAGCGCCGTCAGCCACGGGCTGTCCGGGGCGGTGCTGGTGAGATCGAGGGCGACATACAGCGGCCGCAGATGACGACGCATGCGCTCGGTCAAGCCATCCACCGCCTGCCAAGCAGGGATAGCTTGCTCGCCGGTTGATGCTCATACGCTGGCCGATGAGCGCAAGCGCGTCCTTGGGCAGGATCTTATACGCACGTTGCCGAATGGTGTGGTGTTGGCCACCGTGTCGTCGACATAGAGCAGCAGCAGTCGTCCCACGCGTGGCGTTTCCTGCTGACGCCGCACCTGCTCGGCGACGAAGGATTGCTTCGCGTCGGCACGGCTTTCATCCTCCAGCCGCTTCATGTGATATGCCATGGCATCGACCAGATTGTCGGTGAGCTGCCGATAGCGCAGCCAAGCGTAGCACAGCAGGTAGAGATGGGCCTGGTCCAGCTTAAGGTTTCGCAGGTCGTGGGCGGTATAGAAGTTCGCCAGGCTCGCGTAATAGCGCACGTTCTGCTGCGAGATACCCAGCTTGGGCAGCAGCGCCTTAGCGATTCCGTGCAACTGCTCCAGCGTGATGCGCTTCTCGCGCTCGCGGGCCATCTGACGCCAACCAAAATCCTTGACGTCTTGCCGCAGTACCGCCAATTCGGACAGCGTGCTATCTCGTAGCAGAAGCTGGGCCAGCGCAGCTTTGGCCGATTCATCCAGTGTGCCAGCCAGTAACACGCCCAAGCGCCGGCGTTCGGCCGACAGCGTGGCGCTCACCAGTTCTTGTAAAGTGATATAGCCAAGTCGGATAATTTTGCGCTCGTTGAGCCAGACGATCAGTTCGACGGTGACGAATCCCGGCATTACATCGCGGCGCGCGATCTGCGCGGCCTGTTGCGCAAGCTGCGGTGAGAAATCGGCTGACCACGACTGGTAGCCGAACAGGTAGGCGATTCGTTCGCGCTGGGTGTAATGCTCGTGCTTGGTGATCGCTTTGCGCTCGAACGGCTCGCCAGCGAAATAGCGGCTCAGCACGAAGGCGCAATCGTCTTCGACCTCATTCCAGTCGAAGCGAAAGAAGGCGTGCTTGGCCTTGAAGTAGCCGATCTACAAGATGCAATAAAGTTGGGCAGGCCGGCCGAGGCGACTGCTAGCGAGCGTCAGTTCGGATTCAGTCAGTGCAAGGTGCTCCAGCCGCTGTGCATCGTCGAAATCCGGCAGGCCGTACAGCGCTTCCTGCTCTGCCTCCGACAGGATCGTCAGAAGCTTGTTCTCCGCCATCATCGTTGAACGCGTTGCACTGGGCCAGGATATTCGGCGACGCGTGCATCAGCGGTCAGTAACGTAATGCCCTCGACAATGGCCTGCGCGACGAGTAGGCGATCGAAGGGGTCTTTGTGGATCGGCGGCAAGGCATCGATGGCAACTGCATGCTCGCTGAGGATTGACAACTCACTGTAACCGTTGTCCAGCAAGCTGCGTCGCAGCACGCGTGGGTCAACCTTGAAGTCGTCGCGGCCTAAGCCACGCTTGATGACGATTTCCCATAAGCTAGCGACGCTGAAAAACAGTTCGTTTTCTGTCTCACTCAACAACCTCTGGGCATCCGGGGGTAAACGCTCAAAGCCTTGCGCCGCCCACAGCAACAGATGGGTGTCCAGCAGCAGCTTCATGCACCATTCTCGAACATCACAGCAATATCCGCTTCGCCCATCCGGTCGAAATCGTCCGGCACGCTGATTTCCGCCATAAAGCCGAACCGTTTGATCTGGGAAGGCCCAGGCACGTTGAGGGCCATCACCTTGACCATCGGCTTACCCGCCTTGGCGATGACGAAGGACTCACCCTTCGCGGCCTGCTCCACCAGCCGAGATAGCTGGGTTTTGGCATCGTGGATGTTGTAGGTCTGCATGGCGGCACCTCGGTGAACTTAGTTTAATAGGCTTAGTCTAGCAGTATTTGCCGCTCGGGCGGTTCGACTAGGGTATCCCCATAGTAGATCACCGAAATCAGGTACTCTATAGCGCGTTGAAAGACCTTAAACAAACCAGTCCGCTAAATTGACTCTAAACGCACCGACACCCTATCTTTGTGCGCGCCTACCTCCGTGCATCGACCGACGAGCAGGATGCTCAGCGGGCTCGCAGCAGCCTGGATCACTTTGCACGCAAGCGAGGGATGGGCATCTGCAACTACTACGCAGAGAACGCGTCTGGCGCACGGCTGGATCGGCCCGAATTGTTCCGACTACTGGCCGATAGTCGGCCGAGCGACGTGTTGCTTATCGAGGATGTGGATCGGCTGTCGCGCCTAGCAGGCGCGGAATGGGAAACCTTAAAAAAGGCTGATCCGCGAGCGTGAGGTGCGCGTCGTTGCCGTGAATGTACCCACGACCTGGCAGCATCTGGCACCTCAAAAAAACGAATTCGACGCCCGTATGTTCGGTGCCACCAATGACATGCTCTTGGATATGTTGGCCGCCATTGCTCGACGTGACTACGAGCAACCCCGGCAACGTCAGGCACAGGGCATCAATAAAGCCAAGGCGTCAGGCAAGTATCGTGGACGTCAGGCCGATCACACGCGATACGCCGCCATCAACCGTCTGTTGGCGAGCGGCAGTTCGTGGGGCGTTGTGCAAAAAACGGTAGGCTGTAGTCGCAGTACCATCAGCAAAGCCGTCAAGTACGCAAGGCTTACCGTCACAATACCCGCATCGGCAACTATGCCAGTACAGCTCTCCGTAACCGTGATTCTCTGGCTCCATATCGAGAACGGCAGCAAGTTCACCCGCGGGAAGAAGCGGGGGCGCGAAGACATCGACGACTTGGTCTCCCGCTCCTACGAGAGCTCCAAGCTCAACGATGCGGAATACCGATTGGTGATTCCATACACCAACGATGCCGATCTGAAAGAGCAACTCGACGAGTTATTACACGAGATCTGTCACTTGGCCGATCAGCGCAACTGCGTGGTCGACGACATAAGCATCAAGAACGAGTCCAGCGGCTTGTACTGGGACGAATGCGACGGCGGGTGGAAATGATGGACGGCATTTTGGGGGGCGGCTTCAGCCTTATCGAGGGTGTCCAGGGGGATCAGACCAAAACATTTCGATCAGGCGCATTGCTGTTCAGTATCCAGGCGGCACGACAGGAGGCCGGGGCAGCGAGTCCAGTTGGTTGACTGCCTCCAGAACTGATTCCACTGCGTCTTGGTGCGCGTGCGATTGAGGATTCATTCCGTAGGTCTCTCGAATCATCCGGGATGCGATATCCCTCTGTTGGCTTTCAGGAACATCGGCCAGTGCGTTGCGTACCTTATCGGCAAACGTGGATGAGATCACTTGTGGTTCTGCATATTTTTCCCACGCTGTAGGTTTTTTTTGGTGATATTTAAGGCGTTTGGCAGTGTTTACATCTTCGCCCGGATGCACTAACGGAATTAACCTTTCAAGGCGGCTTTTCAGAAATTCGGCGCTGCTTTTTTCCATCGACCAACGACCTTCCTCGGCTGGCTCTCCGCTCCATGCGCTGTCTTTCAATCGAACAGCCGGACCGTTGGCCCAGGCATCCATGACCACCGTTGACCTCGGGTCGCGGCTTCCGCGCCTCAGTTCGTTCCAAGTGTGCCCCGCTTTGAGTGGGATCTCATCCCCGTCGTCGGTTATCTCTTTCATTGGTACGGAAGCATCAGAAGTCACACTCCTCTCGTTGGCCGCCATATGGGGAGCATGGAGGATGGCGCAAAGGGGAGCAGACTGATCGCAGACCGCTGCTCCCATGACGACGCCCACAGCAAGCTTGCTGTGGGCGTCCGCTGCCGATTTTGCAACTGACGATCCGATGCCGTTATGGCCTTGGGAGGGAATGTCGTCCGCTTTAACGTTTCCTCGGCCATGCTTGAGCATCAGGCGGACGTCGTTAACAGTTTGCCCGGCTGTCGCGAGTCTTGTCGGACTGGTGACTTCGTCACCGACGACATATGCTCCCATGTGGTAAGCGGCCTGCTGGACCTGATGCTGCTCCAGAGATTCATCTCCGCCCCTTCGCAACCGGTCGGGACGCGTCCCCAGGGAGACCCTCAGTGCTGATAGCTCTGGCGATTGCGGCGGCGTGACGCTTTGAAAGCTGGAAACAGTGGAGGCTCGCGGCGACTCTCCCCCGTCATATGCGGCGCCCGAGGCAGGTGCCGCATGTTGAGTCGATTCGGAGGATTTGGAAAAGCAAAGTCCCATATCTGTTCACCTTTCATCAAGAAAATTTTAGAGTAGCCAACTTAAAAATAACGGGGGCCGCCCACTCCTGCCCGTTTATTTTCGCCTGCACGCCGCTCGCGATGAACTGATTTTGAAAGATTTGGACGTTAAACCGAAGCAATGCAGTAGTACCGCGATCCGAGGGCCAGCAGGGATTCATGCGGAGTCGAGGATCGGCAGCAACCTGCGAAAATTCTTGGCTGTTTTGACGATGCCTACCGACTCTCGACTTGAATGCGCTCGTGGCCAGACTGGGGATATGGAGGTGACGGAAATTTCTGGGGTTCCGGCGTACAACCCCTATCTGCGGGACGTCGTTTGAAAGTCCGCTAACGCGGCGGCTGCGTACTCGCCCGCCAGGCTTCCAGAAACTGACGGCGCTTGAGCTTGTCCAGATACACCAGCAGGCCGGGGCCGAGCGGAATCGGGCGGAACGGTGGCTGCGCCGAGCCGCCACGACCACCGGCGGCCGGCAGGATCGGCATCAGCCGCGCCTCGCGCGAGAGCACTTGCTGGCCGCGTGGCGACAGCAGATAGTCGAGAAATCTGCGTGCTTCGGGCGCATGTGGCGCAGTCTTGGGGATCACCGCAGTACGCAGTGCTACCAGCGTGTAGTCCTGCGGCTGCACGATGCCCAGCGCTGCGCCAGCATCGATGCGCGCCTGCGCATACGAGCCGAGCACGTTGTAGGCCAGCAACAGCTCGCCGCGGCTGACGCGGTCGAGCAAGGTGCCGGTACGCTCTTCCAGTGCGACATGGTTTGCCCCCAACGCAGCCAGCAGCGCGCCGGCGATGCTGCCCACCTGCCCGTCCTGGGTGGCAAACAGATAGCCCACTCCGCTGCGTTCGACGTCGTAGGTGCCCACTCGCCCGCGCAACGGTGCGTCGGGCGCACGCAACAAGGCCAGCAATTGGCGACGCGTGCGTGGCACGCGTGCGGCATCCAACTTGCGCGTGTTGTAGACGATGGCCACCGGCTCGTAACTGATGCCGAACACTTCGTGCCGCCATTGCGCCCAGGCCGGCAGCGCTTCGGTCTGTGCCGAGCGATGCGCGAGCGCGTAACCGTCATTCACCAGTTTGGTCTGCAGATCCATACCGGCGCTGATAAGCATGTCCGCAGCATGCGTGCCTGCGCCTGGATGCAGATAGTGGTCATAAATGTCCCAGGCGATCACGTCTTCGTACATCACCTCGGTACCCGGATGCAGGCGCTGGTAGTCCTGGATGACCGCACCGAACACTTCCAGATCGGTAGAGCCTTGCACGCGCAATTGCGCATGCATCGGGCCCTGCGCGGGAAAGCGCCGCACATTGCCGGGTGCGGCGTGAACAACGCTGTGGGCCAGTAGCAACAGCATCGCGCAGACCAGACGCATCACGTGGCACCTCCTGGAAAATGCAGCGAGGCGATCAGCCCGCCGCCGATGCGGTTGGCCAGATCGATGCGCCCCCCATGCGCTTCGACCACGCGCTTGACGATGGCAAGCCCCAGCCCTGCGCCACCGGCCGGAGCATCGGGCCCACGCACGAAGCGCTCGAACACGCGTTCGGCTTCGGCTGCCGGAATGCCCGGGCCGTGATCGGCGATGGTCAGCACGTGATGGCTCCCGTCGCTGGTGAGCGCCACCTGCAGCGGTGCACCGGCGCCGTATTTGCAGGCGTTGTCGATCAGGTTCTTCAGCGCCTCGCGCAGCAGCAACGCATCGCCGCGCAGCAGCGCCGGTTGCGGGTCGATCGCCAGTTGCGCGCGTGGCGCGCCATCGCCGCTTGGCAGCGATTCGTGCAAGGCCTGATGCAACACCTCGGCAAGATCAACGGTGGCGAAGCGCTGAAGATTGGCGAAATGGATCACGCTGGCATCGCTGAGCAATTGGTTGAGCAGCCGACTCATATGGCTGGCGTTGCGCTCGATCGCCACCAGACTGCGTTGCATGTCGCGCGGGTCGTCGTCGTCCATCGCCAGCTGCGCCTGCGCACGCAAGGCCGCCAGCGGCGTGCGCATCTGGTGCGCGGCCTCGGCCATGAATGCGCGCAAGGTCTCGTTGCTGGACGACAGCCGCGCCATGAAACGGTTGAGTGCGGTCACCATCAACTGCATTTCCTGTGGTGCCGGCACGCTGAGCGGTTTGAGATCGGACGGCTCGCGACGCGACAGATCGCGCTCGATACGCTGCAATGGACGCAGGGCGCGATACACACCCAGCCACACCAGACCCAGCGCAAGCAGCGACAGCACGCCGATCGCCACCAACGCATTGAGCACCACATCGCGCGCCACCGCATCGCGCGCGCGCCGGGTCTGGCCCACCTGCACGCGCACCTCGCCCTGCCCGGACGCCGATGCCACCCGGTGCATCACCACCGCAAAACGCACCAGCTCGCCGCTGTAATGCGCATCGAACAACAACGGGCGCTCATCGCGGAGCGAGCGTGGTGGCAGCGGCAGATTGTCTTCGCCGGTGATGGTGTGCCCCTGCGCATCGAACACGCGATAGAACACGCGATCCTCCGGTGCCATGTCGAGCAGATCCAACGAAGCGTACGGCAGATCCACCTGCCAGTCGCCGCCGACCAACGCTACGCTGTCGACGATGGACAGCGCCGAGGACACCAGCAGATGATCGTAGGAGCGATTGGCCGCACGCGCGCCGTAATTGCGCGCGGCGAAGAACAGCACCACTGCGCCCAGCAGCGACAAACTGCCCAGATACAGCAGCAAGGTGCGCCGGATCGACGGCGCCACCGTCAGCGTCTCAGCCATCGACACTTGGCTCCACCGGTGCATGCGGGTCGGCTTCTTCGAGCTTGTAGCCGGCACCGCGTACCGTGACGATGCGCAACGGCGCACTTGCCAACTTGCGACGTAGCCGCCCGACATACAGCTCGATGGCATTTGGCCCGGCATCGTCGTCGAAGCCGAACAACCCGTTGCCGATCTCGTCCTTGCCCACCACGTGACCCAGACGGCCGATCAGGATTTCGAACAACCGATATTCGCGATTGGGCAGTTCGATCGGCGCGCCATGCAGCATCAGCGTGTGTGCGGCGTTGTCGAACACGAAACCACCGATCTGCACCACCTCGCTGGCCTGGCCGCGATTGCGCCGTAGCAGCACGCGGCAACGCGCCTCTAACTCGCGAAAGTCGAACGGCTTTCCCAGGTAATCGTCCGCACCGACATCCAATGCCTGCACGCGGTCCTCGATACCATCGCGCGCCGTCAGCATCAGCACCGGCGTGGTGTCGCCACGCTCGCGCATTCCGGCCAGCACACGCAAGCCATCCAGCTTGGGCAAACCAATATCCAGCACCACCAGATCGAAGCTCTGATAGCGCAACACGCTCGCCGCCGCCAAGCCATCGGACTGCCAATCCACCGCATGCCCGCTACGACGCATACGCCGCACGATGGCATCGGCGAGGTCAGTGTTGTCTTCGACTAGCAGCAGGCGCATGGACGGGATCGGGGAGTCGGGATTGGGGATTTGCTACAGCGGTTCCTTGCGGCCGGAAGGTAACAGGCCGCGCAAACAAAAGCTTCTTTTGCAAATCCCCAATTCCAACTCCCCACTCCCTGCCCCGCCGACAGGTCCCTGACAGCTTCGCCGGACTAGGCTGCTGCCAACGCGTCCGCGGCGGCTTTGCGGCGCATCCCTGAACGTGATTCACACATGCACCTGGGAGGGTCAGTGAGCAACGATAACTTGCGTCTGCGCGCGTTCACTGCCTGCACCGCGATCTGCCTGGCACCTGCGGCGTATGCCGCCGATGACAAGGGTCCGGTCACCGCCGAGGTAGGTGGGCGTGTGCATTGGGACTTCAGCATGTTCGACAACGACGAACGCGGCACGCCCGAGCGTAACGACACCCAGTTCCGTCGCGTCTGGCTGGATGTGGCGGGCACGTTCTATGGATTCAATTACAAGGCCGAAGCGGAATTTGCCGGCCTGCAGTACGAAACCGGTAGCCGCGGCATCCTGGCGCGCGATGTCTATATCGCCAAGAAGTTTTCCACCGGTACGCTGACCGTGGGCCAGTTCAAGCAATACTTCTCGCTGGACGATCGCACCGGGTCCAACTACGGCCCGTTCCTGGAACGCGGCTACGCAGCGACCACATTGGCGCCGATCTATCGCAAGGCGATCTCCTGGCAGGCCAATCGCCCCGATGCGACGTGGGCCACTGCGGCCTACAGTCTGGAAAGCATCGACAACTCGTCCACCAAGGGCGGTGCGCTCGGAACGCGCCTGACCTTCGCGCCTGAGATGGGCCAAGCACGTCTGCGCCATCTGGGCGTGTCGCTGGCGCACGAGCGCTATTCGCATCCTGGCAGCAGCGACGCGGCCTCATTGCTGATCCGTCCGCGGCCGGAAAACGATCTGGCTAACAACAGCCGCATCACGCTGGCGCGCTTTGCCGATGGCCGCAATACCGATTTCGACAAATGGTCGTTGGAATATGCCGAAGTGCTCGGCCCATGGTCATGGCAGAGCGAATTCAGCGGCGGCCTGCTCGACGACGGTGCGCAGCATGCCAAGGTGATGGCGTCGTACGGCCTGATCAGCTGGTTCGTCACCGGCGAGTCGCGCGGCTACGACCGCAAGACCGGGCGTTTCAGCCGCATCAAGACGCCTAATTATCCTGGCGGCGCGTTCGAGCTGGCATTGCGCTACGACTACATGCGCGGCGACCAGCATATGGATGGCCAGCCCAGCTTCATCGACGCCAGCACGCAGTCGTGGACGCTGGGCGGCAACTGGTATTTCAAGCCGAATCTGCGCGTGATGCTCAATGTGATCGACAGCCGTAACCGCGACCGCATGGTCGATGCGCTGGTCGATCACACGCTGGCGTTGAGCGGCCGATTCCAGTACGACTTCTGACGCTCTTAGATGACTCTCCACCTGTAATGCGTTACCGCTGCCGCGCTCATACGCAGCAGCGCGCTCCACCCTCCCCTTGCTGCACGCCTCAAAGGATTTGCCCGCATGCTGACCGCACTCGGTTTCGGAATGGTGATCACCTTCATGTACCTGATCATGAGCAAGCGGCTGTCGCCGCTGGTGGCTCTGATCACGGTGCCGATCGTATTCGCGTTGCTGGGCGGCTTCGGCACCGGCATCAACGAGATGATGCTCGAGGGCATCAAAAAAATCGCGCCGACCGGCGTGATGTTGATGTTCGCCATTCTCTACTTCGGGGTGATGATCGATGCCGGGCTGTTCGACCCGCTGGTCGGCCGCATCCTGCGCTTGGTCAAGGGCGACCCGCTGAAGATCATGATGGGCACGGCAATCCTGGCAATGCTGATTTCGCTCGACGGCGATGGTTCCACCACCTACATGATCACCGTGTCGGCGATGTTGCCGCTGTATCAGCGCCTGGGCATGAACGCGCTCAACCTTACCTGCGTCACCATCCTGGCCAGCGGCGTGATGAATCTGACCCCCTGGGGCGGCCCCACCGCACGTGCCGCCACCGCCTTGCATGTGGATCCGGCCGACGTGTTCGTGCCGCTGGTGCCGGCGATGGCAATGGCGATCGCAGGCATCATCGCGCTGGCGTGGTTGTTGGGCATGCGCGAGCGTCGTCGCATGGGTGTAGTGCGCATGCCCGCCGACGGCAACTGGCTGGACATCAGCATTCCCGAAGACAACAACGCACTGCCGCGCGTGGAAGACACCGAGGACATGAAGCGTCCCAAGCTGCTGTGGGTGAATTTGATATTGACACTAGCCCTGATAGCCGCGTTGGTGGTGGGCGTGATGCCAATGGCGGTGCTGTTCATGATCGGCTTTGCGCTGGCGCTGATGATCAATTACCCCAACCTGGCCGAGCAGCGCCGTCGGCTGGTCAATCACGCTGGCAATGTGTTGTCGGTGGTGTCGCTGATTTTTGCAGCGGGCATCTTCACCGGCATTCTGTCCGATACCGGCATGGTCGAAGCGATGTCGCGCAGCTTTCTGGCAGTGATCCCCAGCAGCTGGGGCCCGTATCTGGCAGTGATCACCGCGATCGTCAGCATGCCGTTTACGTTCTTCATGTCCAACGATGCGTTCTACTTCGGCGTGCTGCCTATCCTGTCCGAAGCCGCCAGCCACTACGGCATCACCCCGGTGGAAATGGCGCGCGCCTCGCTCGCCGGCCAACCGGTGCATCTGCTCAGCCCGTTGGTGCCATCGACGTATTTGCTGGTCGGCCTGGCTAAAGTCGACTTCGCCGACCATCAACGCTTCACATTGAAGTGGGCGGTGTTGATTTCGTTGTTGATGCTCGCCGGCGGATTGTTGTTCGGTGTATTTCCTTTGGCGCGTTGACCGCACGCCGGGATTGGGCATTCGGGATTGGGGATTCGCTAAAGCGAAAGCCAACGCCCGCCTTTGCCAATCCCATCCTACTCATTCCCGAATCACAACTCCGAAGGAGTTCGAAACATGACGCTTCGTATCGCATACGTCACCAGTGGCATGGGCAGTGTTGGTACCGCGATCTGCCAAAAGCTGGCGCGCAGCGGGCATACCGTGGTAGCCGGTTGCGGGCCCAATTCGCCGCGTAAATCCTCGTGGCTACGCGAGCAGCGCGAGCAAGGTTTCGACTTCGCTGCCTCCGAAGGCAATGCCGCCGATTGGGAGTCGACCGTGGCCGCGTTCGCCAAGGTCAAGGCCGAAGTGGGCGAGATCGATGTGTTGGTCAACAATGCAGGCGGCAGCCGCGACACCTTGTTCCGGCAGATGACGCGCGACGACTGGAATGCGGTGATCGCCAGCAACCTGCATTCGTTGTTCAACATTACCAAGCAGGTGGTTGATGGCATGACCTCGCGCGGCTGGGGACGCATCGTCAACATCGGTTCGGTCAGCGCACACAAGGGGCAGATCGGGCAAATCAATTTCGCCACCGCCAAGGCAGCGATGCATGGCTTCAGTCGCGCGTTGGCGCAAGAGGTCGCCTCGCGTGGTGTCACCGTCAATACTATTTCGCCGGGTTACATCGCCAGCGCGTCGATCAGCAGCTTTCCGCCCGACGTGCTCGACCGCCTGGCCACCTCGGTGCCGGTGCGCCGGCTCGGCACACCAGTCGAGGTCGCCGGCCTGTGCGCATGGCTGGCATCCGATGAGGCCGCCTATGTGACCGGCGCGGATTACGCTGTGAATGGCGGGCTCTACATGGGCTAGATTAGCTAGTACCCATGTGCGTGATTGCGTTTCGCGCACATGTGCAAGCAGCCTCCACTGCGCTGATCGACCCGTCTTTAGAGCGGCTAACAAAACGACTGCGCCGCCGCCAGGCGGGCGCGGCCTGTGCTCGGAACCGGCATGTACCACGCGTACACTCCGGTTCCTCCTCGCCGTCCGCACCCGCCTGGCGACTGCACGCTATGTTTTGTCAGCCGCTCTAAGTGCGAACTGATTACACTTGGGTTTTTCCGCAGTGCGCTGCCATGGCCAAACCTTCAGAACACGCCACGCTGGGTTCCCGCCCGCAGATGGCCGACATCGCCCGCATGGCGGGCGTGTCCGAATCCACTGTGTCGCGTGCATTGGCCGGCAGCCCGGTTGTAGCCGAACGTACCCGTGCCTACATCAAGCAGATTGCGGCCGATGCCGGTTATCAGGTCGATCCGATCGCGCGCAGTCTGCGTGCAAAGCGCTCCAACACGGTAAGCGTTGCGGTGCCGATGATGCATGCGCTGGATCAGCCGCTGTCGGACCCCTTCTTGATGACCATGCTGGCGCTGCTGGCCGAAGAACTCACCGGGCGCGGCTACAGCATGCTGCTGTCCAAGCTGGACCGGCACCAGGACGGTTGGGTGGAACAACTCGCGCGCGGCAGCCGCTCCGATGGCGTGATCGTACTCGGGCAGAGTTCTGAACATGCAGCGCTGGATGAAGCCGCACGCGACGGGTTACCGATGGCGGTGTGGGGCAGCCGCATCCACGGGCAGTCCTACATCAGCGTGGGCAGCGACAACTTCCAGGGTGGCGCGCTCGCCACCGAACACCTGATCGCCAACGGCCGTCGCCGTATCGCCTTCTTGGGCGACGATCAACTTCCCGAGGTTGCACCGCGCTTTGCCGGCTATCGCCACGCACTCGAGCGGCACAGGCTGGAGTTCGATACGCGGCTACATGCATGCAGCCACTTCCTCAGCGAAGATGCTTACCGCCTCACCCGCGCCATGCTCAAAAAAACCGACCCGCCGGACGGGCTGTTCGCCGCCTCCGACGTGATTGCAGTCGGCGCGATCCGCGCTCTGGTCGAGGCCGGTCATCGTGTGCCGCAAGATATTTCGTTGGTCGGCTTCGACGATATTCCGTTGGCCGCTTACAGCCAACCGCCGCTGACCACGGTGCGGCAGGATTTGGGGCTGGCCGCGCGGCTGCTGGTGGATCGGTTGTTGGCACTGGTCAGCGGCGAGGCAGTGCAATCGGTTGAGATGCCGGTGAAGCTGGTGGTGCGCGAGTCGGCCTGAGGCCAGGATTGGGGATGGTTGATTGGAAATTCGCAAGTCGCCGGCAATCCGAATTGTTCGCCGGCCACTGCAACAACCGCTACACCACCACGGCAGGCTTGCGCACTCGCACACACAGCATCGCCACGGCTGCGGCCAACATCAGCGCGCCGGCAAGGCGGATCACGTTGCGCGGGTCGCCGTGCAGCAGGTGCTCGTAATACAGCGGCAAGGTCACGATCTGGATCAGCATCGGCAGCACGATAAACAGATTGAACAAACCCATGTACACGCCGGTGCGCTCGGGTGGAATGCTGTCGGCCAGCATCAGATACGGGTTGCCCATCATGCTGGCCCAGGCCAGGCCGATGCCGATCATCGGCAACAGCAGCAACCAGCGGTCCTGGATGCCCGGCAACACCCACATGCCGATGCCGGCCGCGACCAGACATGCCGCGTGCGTGTATTTGGGGCCGAAGCGACGCACCACCGGCACCATCGCAAATGCGGCCAGAAACGCGATGAAATTGTAGAACCCGCCGATCTGCCCGTTGACCAAACCGGCTTGGCGAAAGCCATGCGAATTGGCTTCGGTAGTGCCGAACAACGTGGTCGACAGCGACAGCACGATGTACTGCCAATAGCAAAAGATCGCGTACCACTGGAACAGCATTACCGGCGCCAGCTGACGCATGGTCGGCGGCATCGCACGCAATGCACTGGCGATCTCGCGCACGGTGGCGCCCAGGCCGGCACCGGCCTGGCGCATCCGCACGATCTCTGCCGGCGGGATCACCGGTTCGCGCACGCTGCGCGCGGTAAGCAGGATAGACGCTGCAGAAAATCCCGCACCAATCACGAAGGCGGTGATGGTGACGTACGGAATGTGGTGCGCGTTGGCAGCATCCTGATTCATGCCCATCCACACCAGCAGCGGCGGGGTGAGATAGGCCAGCGTCTGCGCCAGACCAGTGAAGGCGCTCTGGGTCAGATACCCCAACGGCCTCTGCGGCGGTGCGAGCACATCGCTCACCAGCGCACGGTAAGGCTCCATCGCTACGTTGTTGGCAGCATCCAATATCCACAGCAGGCAGACCGCCATCCACAGGGCGGTACTGAACGGCATTGCCAGCAGGCACAGGCTGCACACCAGCGCCCCCAGCACCATATACGGCATGCGCCGGCCCCAACGCGTCACCGAGCGGTCGCTCCACGCGCCCACGAACGGCTGCAGCACCAGCCCGGTGATCGGCCCGGCCAGCCACAGATACGGCAGGCTGGCGTGGTCCGCACCCAGATAGTTGTAAATCGGGCTCATGTTGCTCTGCTGCAGCCCGAAGCTATATTGCACGCCAAAAAAACCGGCATTGAGCGCCAGGATGCGCGCGAAGGAAAGCGGAGGAACGGTCGACGGCATACGGGATCCAGGCAGCAGTGCGACTCCCAATGGCCGCATCGGACTCTACCTTGAAATCTTTGCAATCGATTGTAACGCTGCGCCGCAGCATATTTCTTTTATTGAATAAATTTCTTTAAAAAACCAGATAAATTGTGCTGCGGCGTGCGCTTGCAATCGATTGTATTGCAGCGTATTACTGAGCTCGCTCTGCAGGCCATACGGCCATTTCCCTGTGGGGGAGGATGCAGGCGTCGACACACCACCATCCGTGAGAGAGAGAATCGCGATGCCCACGTTGTATACCCTGCGCCTGCATGCCCTGGCCTGCGCTGTCGCTTCCTGCCTGTGCGTGCCTGCTGCGCCGGCCCAAGACGCTACTGCGCCCGCCACCACCCCGCCGGCCGTCGACAGCGCCGCGGTGAATCTGGATTCGGTGTTCGTCACCGGCACCTCCACTGCCACCACCAAGTTGAAGTCAAGCGTGTCGGTCAGCACCGTCGGGGCCGAGGCGATCGAACAATCGGCGCCGCGCAGCACTGCAGAAATCTTCCGCAATATCCCAGGCATTCGCTCCGAATCCAGTGGCGGCGAAGGTAATGCCAATATCGCCGTGCGCGGCCTTCCCGTCGCCTCCGGTGGCGCCAAGTTCCTGCAGCTGCAGGAAGACGGTCTGCCGGTGATGGAGTTCGGCGACATCGCCTTCGGCAACTCCGACATCTTCCTGCGTTCGGATTTCACGCTGGATCGCATCGAAGCCATCCGCGGCGGCTCGGCCTCCACCTTCACCAGCAATGCGCCCGGCGGCATCATCAACTTCATGAGCAAGACCGGCGACACCGAGGGCGGTAGCGTCGGTGTGAGCCGCGGCCTGGATTACGACAACACGCGTGTGGACTTCAACTACGGCGCACCGTTTGCCGGGCAGTGGCAGTTCAACATCGGCGGCTTCTTCCGCCAGGGCGATGGCGTGCGCGATGCCGGCTATACCACCGACAAGGGCGGCCAACTCAAGGCCAACCTCACCCGCCTGTTCGACAACGGTTATGTGCGCCTGTACGGCAAATACCTCAACGACCGCGCCGCCGGCTATCTGCCGGTGCCGGTCTCGGTGCGCGGCCGCGATGGCTCACCGGCCCTGGGCGGCTTTGCCGGCTTTGATCCCGGCAACGACACGCTCTACAGCCGCAACTTCCGCACCGATGTTGGCCTGGACGGCAATAACCAACCGCGTCGCACCGACCTGGGCGACGGCATGCATCCGATCTCGCGCACCATCGGCGCCGAGGCTGGGTTGGATCTGGGCAGCGGCTGGAACCTGAGCGAGAAATTCCGCATCGCCGACAACAGCGGCCGCTTCGTCAGCCCGTTCCCGGCCGAAGTCACCGATGCCGCCTCGCTCGCATCCTCCATCGGTGGCACCGGCGCGCAACTGGTACAGGCCAGTGGCCCGGACGCCGGTCAGGTTTACACTGGCAATGCGATCCGCACGCATCTTTTCAACGTGGCGATCAACGACCTGGGCAACGCGACAAACGACCTCAGCGTCTCGCGCGAATTCGGCAGCGACGGCCGCACGCTCAATCTGCGCATGGGCTACTACACCTCACGCCAGACCATCGACATGGACTGGACCTGGAACTCATACGTACAGAGCCTGGGCCGCAATTCGCGCCTGCTCAACGTGGTCGATGCCAGCGGCGTGTCGCGCTCGCAAAATGGCCTGTACGCCTACGGCACACCGTTCTGGGGCGATTGCTGCATCACCCGTAGCTACGACGTGCGTTACGACGTCAACGCGCCGTACGTAGCGCTCACCTTCGACAGCGGCAAGTTCAGCATCGACGGCAGTTTGCGTTACGACATGGGCAATGCGCGCGGCAGCTATTCCGGTACCGCAATCGCACAGAACCTGGACGTCAACGGCGATGGCGTGATCCAGCCGGTGGAACAGCGCGTCGCCACTGTCGACACCGCCAACGCACGACCGGTGGATTACGACTGGAATTACCTGTCGTATTCGTTTGGCAGCAATTATTTGATCAACGACGACCTGGGCGCGTTCGCGCGCATCAGCCGCGGCGCACGCGCCAATGCCGACCGCCTGTTGTTCGGCGTGATCCGCGACGACGGCTCGGTGTCTTCCGATGAAGGCGTCAACGTGGTCCGCCAGGCCGAAGCCGGTCTGAAGTGGCGTCGCGACGGCTTGAGCCTGTTTGCTACCGCGTTCTCCGCACGCACCGAAGAACAGAACTACGAAGTCACCAGCCAGCGCTTTTTCAACCGCAGCTACCAGGCCCACGGCATCGAGCTGGAAGCCAGCTATCGCTACGAAGGCTTCACCCTCAACGGCGGCCTGACCTGGACCGACGCAGAAATTTCCAAGGACCAGATCACTCCGGAAAACACCGGCAATGTGCCGCGTCGTCAGGCCGATGTGGTGTGGCAGCTCACCCCGAGCTATCGCGGCGATGGCTACCAATTTGGAGTGAACCTTATCGGCACCACCGATGCCTACACCCAGGATTCCAACCAGCTGAAGATCCCAGGCTATACGCAGGTGAACCTGTTTGGCGATTACCGCGTGACCGACGCACTCACCGTCGCGCTCAACGTCAATAACCTGTTCAACACGTTCGGTGTGACCGAAGCCGAAGAAGCCACCATTCCGGCCAACAGCATCATCCGCGCGCGTTCGATTTCCGGCCGCACCACCAGCATCAGCCTGCGTTACGACTTCTAAGGACCCCTCGCTGGGTCCGTCCCGGCGCTTTCCAATGAGCACCTCCACCACCGATTTCACTGCACTACGCGCGGCTTTTGCCTCGCCATTGGATGCACAAGGTGCGGCCATGCTGTTGTCGCGCTTCGATCAGCATGCACCGCGCCTGCTGGATGCATTGCAGGCGTTGTATGGGCAGTGTCCCGACTATGCGCCCTGGTTGACGCAGTGGTTCGGCGCGCTCGGCGCCAACGCACAGCAACGTCCGCCGGCATTGCAGCAGCTCGACACACTCCGCCAACCCGGCTGGTTCGGCGAGCAACACATGCTGGGCTATAGCGCTTATGTGGACCGCTTCGCCGGCACGCTGCAAGGCGTGGCCGAGCGGGTGCCATACCTGCAGGAACTGGGCGTGCGCTATCTGCATCTGCTGCCGTTCCTGCGCGCCCGCGCCGGCGACAACGATGGCGGCTTTGCAGTCAGCGACTATGGGCAAGTGGAACCGAGCCTGGGTAACAACGACGATCTCATCGTGCTCACCACGCGCCTGCGCGAAGCCGGCATCAGCCTGTGTGCGGATTTCGTACTCAACCACACCGCCGACGATCACGCCTGGGCACAAGCGGCGCGGGCGGGCGATGCACACTACCTCGACTACTACCATCACTTTTCCGATCGCACCCTGCCCGACCAGTACGAAGCCACAATGGGGCAAGTGTTCCCGCATACCGCACCCGGCAACTTCACCTGGGTGGACGACACCGCGCACTGGATGTGGACCACGTTCTATCCTTATCAGTGGGATTTGAACTGGAGCAACCCGGCGGTGTTCGGGGAGATGGCGCTGGCGATGTTGCAGCTCGCCAATCTGGGTGTCGAAGCCTTCCGCCTGGATTCCACCGCGTATTTGTGGAAGCGCATCGGCACCGATTGCATGAATCAACCCGAGGCGCACACCTTGCTGGTGGCGCTGCGCGCAGTCACCGACATCGTGGCGCCCTCGGTGGTGATGAAGGCAGAAGCCATCGTGCCGATGACGCAACTGCCGCCCTACTTCGGCAGTGGTGCGGACGAGGGTCACGAATGCCACCTTGCCTACCACAGCACGCTGATGGCGGCCAATTGGTCGGCGTTGGCGCTGCAGCGCGGCGACATCCTGCACAACGTCATCGCGCACAGTCCGCCGTTGCCGTCCAACTGTGCGTGGCTGAGTTATGTGCGCTGCCACGACGATATCGGCTGGAACGTGTTGCAGCATGAAGCTGCCGGTAACACAGCGCAGCCGCCATTTTCGTTGCGCGATGTCGCACGCTTCTACGCCAACGCTGTGCCAGGTAGTTATGCACGCGGCGAAAGTTTCCAGAGCAGCGGCGACGGCGTACATGGCACCAATGGCATGGCCGCTGCGCTTGCAGGTATTCAGGCTGCGCACGACGCGGGTGATGCTGCGGCATTGGCTATTGCTGTAGACCGGCTGGTGCTGCTTTACGCAATCGCACTGGCAATGCCGGGCGTGCCGTTAATCTACATGGGCGACGAACTCGCCTTGCCAAACGACACCAGCTACCGCAACGACCCGCAACGTCAACACGAAGGCCGCTGGTTGCATCGCCCCGCGATGGATTGGCAGATTGCAGCGCAGCGCAATGATGACGATAGTTTGAGTGGCAAGGTCTATAGGCGGCTGCATGCATTGATCCAGCAACGCGCTGCACTTACCGCACTTGCTGCCGATCGATCGCTAGGAAGCGTCGCGTTAAGCGATCCGCGTCTATTTGCGTTGACGCGTGGCGACAGCTTCATGGCCGTGCATAACTTCAGCGACCAGCCGCGAAAGATGGAGCTTGCGGCGATCGGGAAGGGGCGATGGAAGATATTGACCGATGGCGGTGACGCAGCTACCGAATCGCTGAGCGATGACATGCGCCTGATGCTTCCACCTTATGCAGTGCGCTGGCTGGAATGTATTGATTGAAGGAACCAGGGGCCACGTGTGCACTTGCACTTTTGAGACCACGCTCAGACATTCATCGCAGGGTGTTGCAGCTGATCCATGCGGATGCGATTGGCGAACAACGAAAACGCCAGCATGCCGGCCAGCCCGCTGACACGGCTAACCCACGGCGGCAACCAGCGTGGTGCGACCAGCACACCGCTGTCGAACAATGGCGCAAAGCGCGCCACGTCGCCCAACGCCATCTTGCCGGCGAACAGATACCGGCACAGCTGCAATTGATCGCGCTGCAAGGAATGCCGGAAGAACGTGTGCACCGCCACCAGGCCACGCAGATACACGGTGTCCTTGGTGAAGGCACCACCACCCGAGGTGGGCACGCCGCGGAACACGCGCTGCGCCGAGGAAAAACTTTCCGCCGCGCTCTGCCCGCCTTCGGTAAAATAACGGAACACGTCGATGAAATCCGCGCCAGAACGCGCCATCGCAATCGCTTCGATACGCAGGCTGATGCGCTTCATGCGTTCGATATCGATGCTGCCGGTGATCTGCTCGGCAAACGTCGCCAGCCCTTCCTGCGTGGCCGTCGTGCGCGGCGAAGAGATACCCAGACTGGGCAGATGCACCTGCGCGCGGCCGTTGAGTGCGGTGAGCGAATGCACCAGCGCTTCGTGATGGAACAACTGCGCGCGGTCGTAATCGCTGAAAGTGGCACCGCTGCGCAAGCGGATGCGATGCGCGCCTGCGGCCGCCTTGGCGAGCAGATCCGGATCCAGCGTGACCGTGATGACACGGCCTTCGAAGAACGCATCCAGATCGTTCTGTAATTGCATGCGTAACGCGGTCGCCGACACCGGCACCTGTTCTTCGGGCGCGAGCAATTCGCGGTCCAGTTCCTGCGCGATCTGGATGAAATGCCGCGCGGCCTCGCGCGTGGTTGGGCCGTTGCCCGGCATCGGGTCGTCGGGCACGCCGAACAGTTGCGCCGAGTAATCGCTGACTGCCGTGGTGCCCAGCGACTCCAGCAGGCCGGCAGCCAGGCCCCAGCTATGCGCCGAATCGATCAGATACGCGCCTAGTGGATGATGCGGATCCGCAGCTTTGGCGATGGCGGCCAGCTCGCGCCGGGTATCACCGAAATCCAGCGCCGGATACTCCACCTGCGGCAGCTCCGGCTGGCCACGCGCCACGCTCTGCAGAAACGGCTCCTGTAGCGAGCGCGGCCAGCTGGCCAGGGCTAACAGACGCACGCCGCGCACTGCCTTGACCAGGCGCGCATCCAGCCCCGCGTGATGGACGATGTCCGGCGGGCCCTTGCGCAGCGGCATCTCAGCGGCGTCCGGTACGGTCGACGCTGGCAGGCCGCCTGCCCGATCCCTTGCCCCGGTTGTTCTGCGCCAGGCGCGTGGCGAGTTTTTCGGCCGCGGCGGCCACTTCCACGCGCAGCTTCATGTAGTTGGCAACGCGCTCCGGATCCAGCGTATCGGCCTCGATCGCCGCACGCACCGCACAGCCGGGCTCGGCGATATGCGCGCAATCGTTGAAGCGGCATTGCGCTGCCAAGGCCTCCACATCGGAGAAACCGCCCTCGGCCAGATCCTCTTCGCCAGTTGGCTTGAGCTCGCGCATGCCGGGCGTATCGATCAGGCACGCACCAGACGGCAATGGAATCAACGCGCGATGCGTGGTAGTGTGCCGGCCGCGCGAATCGTTCTCGCGCACCGCATTGGTCTTCATCTTCTGCGAGCCAAGCAAAGTGTTGGTCAGCGTCGACTTGCCGGCGCCCGACGAACCCACCAGCACCGCAGTGCGGCCATCGCCCAGCCACGGCCGCAGCGCAGCCACACTGTCCGGATCCTTGGCATTGACCGCGCGCAACGCGATGTTCTGCGCCGCCAGTTCTTCCAACACGGCGACTGCATCCTCGGCGTATTCGGTTTGGTCGGCCTTGGTCAGCACCACCACCGGTTCGGCACCGCCCCCGCCGACCAGCAGCAGATAGCGCTCGATGCGGCGCGGATTGAAGTCCGCATCCAACCCGCACACGATGAACACCGTATCGATGTTGGCCGCGATCACCTGCTGGTGGTAATGCTCACCGGCCGCCCCACGCTTGATCGAGGTGCGACGCGGCAGCAGGGCCACGATGCGCTTGCCCTCCATCAGCACCCAATCGCCCACCGCCGCCCGCTCATGGCTGGGAAACCGCGGACGCTGCCACTCCAGCAACGACTCCGCCTTGAGGCTCGCCTCCGGCGTATCGGCCACCACATACCCGGTGCGATGCTGCTCCACCACCCGAGCCGGCATGGCTTGCGGATGCGCGGCCATCGTTGCCAGCCAAGCTGGCTCTTCCGGCATTCCGGGCCAGGGCCAGCCGATGAGACGAAGCGTTTCGAATTCGATCTGGGGGGAAGTCATGGGGCAGATTCTAGAGGGTGTCATGTGCTTGTGGTGCTATCAAGACTCGAAGTTCCCGTAACCCTGAATCGCGTGACATCACGGGAAGGCATGAATGCATAGAGAGAAGTTGGCATCATCCGTGACTGCTTTACCGCAGAAGCCGAATATCCAAAAGAAAGAGGCCCCGCGTCAGCGGAGCCTCCCTAGGTACAACTCAAGCAAGGACTAAGAGAAACAGTTTCAGACTATCGAACTGGCAACTAACAGCTTCGCTTCTTGAGAGTTGGAAGACACTAATGGTGCGGATGAGGAACTTGTAGTCGCCATTGCAGCGATCAAAGCAGACAATTCACTAGACGCGACAGTTTTGTCCGTGAACTGCAAATACTCGACCTTGTGGAGGCTTGAAGCAAACCAACCGGATACGATCCGCTGATCGTCGCTTCCCAGAATGGCGACAAATAGATCTTCTACTGACCTGCTGAAGAAGGTTTCGTCTATAGTAAGGTCCTTGGCAAAAACGACACGATCCTTAGTTCCCACCGCCATGGCGCCACCGTGTCCCTTGTTAACCAAGTACGTGTCCGAGTAGTAGCTATCTGTCAGCGTATCATTGTCCGTTGCGCTGACCAGTACTGTGTTTTTTTGCGCGCCTGCCGCCACGCTCAACGTGTCGTCGCTCACACCGCCTAGCAACATATCCGCGCCGTTACCGCCACGGAGCGTGTCGTTGCCCGCTCCACCGTTCAGTGAGTCAATCCTTGTACCAACTTTCTTCGGTGGGTCAATCCCTGCACCACCACCACCACCGCCCGGTGGGGCAATCCCTGCACCACCACCACGACCGTTCGGTGGGTCAATCCCTGCACCACCACCGTCACCACCGTTCGATGGGTCATTGCGTACACCATCGTTCGATGGGTCATTCCGTAGACCACGGTTCGGTGGGTCGTTAGCAGCTTCGCCGCTTAGCGCATCATCGCCAGTATTGCCAAACAACGTGTCATTACCTACGCCGCCGTACAGATTATCTGCTTCAGCTCCACCGCCAGATAGATCATCACCTGCACCGCCATTAATGATGTCCTTGGCCGATTCACCCCAAACCAAGTCATCTGCAGCCGTCCCCGTGAAATTTCCTGAAACGGTCTGAATGCCTGCGAAAGCAATAGCTTCGCGTCCCGCAGATGTCAGACTGGCACTTTCTATCCAGTCGTTCAACAGTGCCGGCCCATCCCAACCAGTCTCGGCGAGAAAACTTCCGGCATATTTGTAGAGATCGGGAGCGTCCTGAAGCCCCTCTCCAAGATTACTCTTTCTATCCGTACTGCCCTCAGAGAGAGCGCCAAGAAGCTGAACGGCATCTAATCCCGCGCCAATATTTTTATACTTAAGCTCGATAGAGCTTGCATTGGAGTTGGCATCACTGACCAAGTCAGAATAGAGCGCAGCCTGCCTAGCCAATGCGGCTGCCTGCTCTAGCAATGCTTGACCTTTTGAATCTAGATTCTGGCTCAACCCGGATTGGTTTTTAGTCATTCCGTTGGCAATATCACTCCACAGTTGCGCTTGAGCAGTAGTACTTGCTACCCCCTCCTCCAAAGAGCGAACATACTTCTGCAGACTATCGGTATAGCTCTTAAGATAATCGTGGGTCGCTGAGTCTCCCGACGCGGCCGATGCGGCCAGAGCTGCAAGCTTTGCCTGAATGTGAGCATCCGGTCCACCGAGCACATTGAGGGTTTCCTTAAGCAAAGCTTGTCCAAATTGATCTTCGTTAGTAGAACCGCCCTTCCCCTCAGTTATATGCTCCCCTGCCTTATGATCAAATTTCATTACCATTACGGTACCGCCGACATTACGAAAGGTAATGTCGCCAGTAGCTTCATCAACGGCATAGTCAGTTTCGGCATCTTTGATTTCTAGCGGCATTTTAATTAATCCATGTTAGTTAAAATACGGAAAAATATTGTTTTTTCTAGGGCGGATTCAACTCCAATTCGCAACACTGTTGAGGACACCCTCGGAGAAGACGTCGAGGGGCGTTTTGAATCCGAGTACCTTGCGTGGACGATTGTAGAGTCGCTGTTCGATCCATCGTAGGTGCGCGTGGGCGATGGTGCTGAAATCGGTCTGTCGTGGCAAGTACTGGCGCGTCGATCCGTTGGCATTTTCGTTACTGCCACCCTGCCATGCACAGTACGGGTCTGCAAAATAGAAATCGCTCTGCAAGCACGCGGCAATGAATTGATGATCGGCGAACTCCTTGCCGTTGTCGGCGGCCAGGGTGTGCACCGTGTGGCGTAGGCCGCCCAGGCGCTGGACGATGGCGTTGCGCACGTTCTCGGCGGTGCCGTCAGGCGAGTAGGCCAGCAGATGCAGGCGACTGCGACGTTCGGTCATGCTGACCACCACCGCCTTGCCATGCGAAGCGCGAAGGGTGTCCAGCTCCCAATCGCCGACGGCAATCTGTTCCGGGCTGAAGTCCTCACCCAGCAAGAGCTCGATCCGGGCGATGCGCTCAGCGTCGATGCGCGCACACCGGCTGGCCTGCGTGCGCCGATGCTCGCTGAGGCGCTGCGCATGATCGGGCAGATACTGCCGAGCGTGCCGGTGACGGCGCAGTTCGCGGCTGATCGTGCTGGGCGCGCGCTCCAACGCATCGGCGATGGCCCGCATCGACATCCCGGTTCATATAACGCATGCAAACGGTATCGTTCTCACAGGTCCAGGCGGCTGGATGACATGGGCAACTCCACTTGGCGGTGAAGTCGCTCAGGTCAGGTCGCCTGGACCACGTCATAACCGTTGGTGTTGCGATCCAGAGGTGAAGCCACACCCTCAAAAGGCATGACGAATAAATTAACACCCTTCTTAAATATTATTTCCATTAGTGAGTAGCACAGACATATACGTTCTCCGATTAACTATCAACGCTCCCTCATAGACTCATTTGCATGTGTCTGTAGCGGACTCAACAAATAATCAATCACCCGCCGCTTCCCTGTCTTCACTTCCGCACTCAAGCTCATCCCGGCACTCATCCGCACCTTGACCCCATCGATCTCCAGCGTGATGCCGTTCAATTTAATGCGTGCGGGGAATACCAAACCTAGTTTTTCGTCCTGCGCGGCATCGTGGGACACACTGGCGACCGTGCCGGTCAGATAGCCGTAGCGGGTGTAGGGGAAGCTGTCGACCTTGACGGTGACGGGTTGGCCGGCGCGCATGAAGCCGATGTCCTTGTTCAAGACGGTGACTTCGACCTCCAGTGCTTCTTCGGCCGGCACTACGACCAGTAACGGCTGTGCGGGCGTGACTACACCGCCCACGGTGTGGACGGCGAGCTGCTGGATCGTGCCGTCGACGGGTGCGTGCAGGGCCATGAGTTTGTCTCGTTGCCCGGTTTTGGCGACGTTCTGGGTCAGTTGGCCAGCTTGCTCACTTGCCTGGCGCAAGGCATCCAGTGCCTGCTGGCGTGTGTCGGTCACAAGCACGCGCAACTCTTCCTGCGCCGCGCTGATCGCCGAGCGGATTTCCTGCAGGCGATTGCGCTGGGTGGCGAGCTGGCTTTCCGCGGCGATGCGTTCCTGTTCGCGCAACAGGTAGTCATGGCGGCCGACGTACTTGCCTTCGACCAGGCGGGCGTAGTCTTCTGCGCGCACTTTCGAAATGCGTGCGGATTCAGCCAGCGGTTCGATCGCGTCCTGGGTGGTCTGCAGTTCGGCCTGGCGCTGGGCGATGCTGGCTTGCAGATTGTGTCGGCGCGCCTGGAATGCGTCGAATTGGCTGCTGACCAATTGCTGTTCGTTGGCTACGCGCTCCATGGGCAGATCGGGAGCCGGATCCAGCCGTGGCGGCTGCCCGGTCGCAATAGCGTTTGCTAGCGCTGCCTGGCGAAGTCCAGCGAGACGTGCGTTGACCAAAGCGTCGCCTGCCTGGGCGAACTCGGCGCCGGTGGCGGTGGCATCGAGTTCGACCAGCAACTGGCCTTTCTTCACCGCTTGTCCATCGCGCACCAGGATCCTGCGCACCACCGCGGTTTCTGCGGCCTGCACCACCTTGGTCCGCGAATCGACCACGGTCTTGCCTGGTGCCACGGCGACGATGTCGAGCTTTCCCAGGCACGCCCACAGAAGCGCGACACAGAAGAAGCCGATGATGATGCGCATCGTCCAGCGTGCGGTTGGCGAGACAGGCGTTTCGGTCAGTTCAAGATGCGCCGGCAGGAACGCGCGCTCGTCCGCGCTACGCTCGGGCGGGTCGAGCTGACGTCGCACGACCCAGGCGGATTTGAAGATCTTGAAATAGCGAAGAAAGAAATCGCGCCATCCCTGAAGCAGGTGCTTCATGGTGTCCCCTGTTGCAATCTGTATAGATGCGCGTACTGGCCTTCCGGCCGGTCGACCAACTCGGCGTGCGAGCCGCTCTCGATGATGCGCCCCTTCTCCACCACGACGATGCGATTGGCCTGCCGTACGGTGAACAGACGATGGGCGATGATCAGCACGGTGCGTCCCTTGCAGATGGCGCGCATATTGCTCATCACCGCGTGTTCCGATTCGTAATCCAGGGCGCTGGTGGCCTCATCGAGAATCAGAATGCGTGGGTCGCCGATCAGTGCGCGCGCGATCGCAATGCGCTGGCGCTGCCCGCCAGACAAACCGGTGCCGTGCTCACCAACCTTGGTGTCGTAGCCTTCGGGCAGCTCTAGAATGAATTCGTGGGCGCCTGCCAGCTTGGCGGCATGGATCACCCGCTCCAGCGGCATGCCGGGATCGGTCAAGGCGATGTTCTCGCGCACGCTGCGGTTGAACAGGAAGTTTTCCTGCAACACCACACCTAGCTGACGACGCAGCCAGGCAGGATCGGCCAGCGCCAGATCCTGGCCATCGATCAGCACCCGCCCCCGCTCGGGCGTGTAAAGCCGCTGCACCAGCTTGGTCAGCGTGCTCTTGCCGGATCCGGAACGACCGACGATGCCGATGATTTCACCTGGGCGGATATCCAGCTCGATCCGGTTGAGCACCTCGGGTGCATCCGGCCGATAGCGAAACGTCACCCGGTCGAACGTTACCTGTCCGCGAATCGGCGGCAATGCCAGGCGGCTGCCTGGAACCTCGGTGCGCGTATTGAGAATGTCGCCCAAGCGCTCGACCGAAATACCGACCTGCTGGAAGTCCTGCCACAACTGAGCCAGCCGGATGATCGGTGCGGTAACCTGGCCGGACAACATGTTGAAGGCAATCAACTGACCGATCGACAGCTTGCCTTCCATCACCAGCTTGGCGCCCCAGAACAGCACTGCGACGGCAGTGAGCTTCTGCACCAGCTGCACGCCCTGCTGGCCCAGCGTTGCGATGCGGGTGACGTTGAAACCGGCACTGACATAGCCGGCCAGCTGGTTGTCCCAGGTGCGGGTCACGCGCGGATCCACCGCCATCGCCTTGACCGTGCCGATACCGCTGACCGTCTCGACCAAAAAGGATTGGTTGTCTGCGCCACGCGCGAACTTCTCGTTCAAACGCTGGCGCAGCACCGGGGTGATCAAACCGGAAATCGTGGCGTACAGCGGCAACGACAGCACCACGATCAAGGTCAGCCAACCGCTGTACCAGAACATCACCGACAGAAAAACCACCGTAAAGAACAGGTCCAGTACCGAAGTCAGCGCCTGCCCGGTCAGGAAGTTGCGGATGTTCTCCAGCTCGCGGACGCGCGCAATGGTGTCGCCGACCCGCCGCGACTCGAAATACGCCAGCGGCAGCGACAACACGTGCCGGAACAAACGCGCACCCAGCTCCACGTCGATCTTGCTGGTGGTGTGTGCGAAGACGTAGGTGCGCAGGCCCGATAGCAACACATCGAACACCGCCATCGAGACCAGCCCGATTGCGATGACGTCCAAAGTAGTCAGGCCGTTATGCACCAGCACCTTGTCCATTACTACTTGATAGAACAGTGGCGTGATCAGCGCGAACAGCTGGATGAAGAACGAGACGAGGAAGACCTCAAGCATCAGCTTGCGGTACTTGACCACTGCCGGAATGAACCAGCTGAAGTCGAACTTGGCGAGGTCGCCGAGTACCGAAGCCCGCGAGGCCACCTGCAACAATCGCCCTTGGTAACGCGCTTCGAACTCAGCGGGCGAGATGGAGCGCGGCCGCTTTTCGACCAGATCGTGGATCAGGATCTGGTCCGCGCCGACCTTGGCAACGATGAAGGCGTCGCCATCCGGCACCAGGGCCAGGGCCGGTAACGCGGCCATGCCGATCCGCGCGGCTGGTTGGGCCACGACTTTGGCTTTAAGCTCCAATTGCTTGGCGGCCAACAGCAGCGTGGTTTCATCGAATGGCTCGCCGCCTCGGCCAAAACCATGCGCCAGCTGCAACGCGTCGGCGGCAACGCCATGAAATTGCGCCAGCAGAACCAACCCCTGCAGCCCCAGATCCGGTCGGTCTTGCAACGACGATCCTCCCTCGAGCAACGAGAGCGACGCACTTTCCCCTGACATAACGCGATCCTTGCTGAGAGCCGGCAGGATATAGGTGAAGTAGCAGAATCTGGGGATGTTAAGAAGAAGTCAATCAGTCAATCCCCCGTCGACGATCAATCTTCTCAATCGCGTGTTTCTCAGGCTGAGACGCCATCACTCGGCCTTATGCTTTTTGCTGGCAGGGCTGCCGCTGCACTCGCCATGCAAAGATCCAATCGACGGCTTGACATCGTTGCCGATGCAAACATGCCCGCCTGGCGCATTTCCGCTAACATACAAACACTCACGCCTACAACCGGCCCGCCGCATGTCCACTGCCCCGCAAAAGCCGCTCGCCATCCGCGAGCGGCTGTCCGAAGTCCGCTACGAAATCCGGGGCGAGCTGGCGCGGCGAGCGCGGGAGCTGGAGGCGCAGGGCCGCAAGTTGATCAAGCTCAATATCGGCAACCCGGGTGCGTTCGGGTTCCGTGCGCCGGAGCATCTGCAGCGCGCGATCGCCGACGACATGGGCCGCACCGATCCGTACACCCATCAGCAAGGCCTGCCGGAAGCGCGCGAGGCGATCGCGTCGGCGTATTCGCGGCGCCAGCATCCAGATGCGCATCCGGACCGCATCTTCATCGGTAACGGTGTCAGCGAGTTGATCGATCTGTCGCTGCGCGCATTGCTCAATCCCGGCGACGAAGTGCTGGTGCCCTCGCCCGACTACCCTCTGTGGTCGGCGGCGACCATCCTCAACGACGGTCGCCCGGTGTATTACCGCTGCGCGCCGGAAAACGGCTTCCAGCCGGACCCGGTGGAAATCGAGACGCTGGTGTCCTCGCGCACCCGCGCCATCGTGCTGATCAACCCGAACAACCCCAGCGGCGCAAGTTATTCGCGCGAGTTGCTGGAGCGCATCGTGGCGACCGCCACCAAGCACAACCTGTTGCTGATGGTCGATGAGATCTACGACCAGGTGCTGTACGACGATGCCGAGTTCGTGCCGGTCGCGCCGCTGGCCGGTGCGCATCCGTGCATCACTTTCGGCGGCCTAAGCAAGGTGCACCGCGCCTGCGGCTGGCGCGTGGGTTGGGCGCTGCTGTCGGGCGAGCAGTCGCGCATCAACAATCTGCGCAACGCGATGGACCTGCTCGGCGCGTTGCGCCTATGCGCCAACGTGCCGGGCCAGTACGCCATCGATGCGGCGGTCAATGGGCCCGACACCATCTCGGCGTTGTGCGCGCCAGGTGGACGCCTGTACGAAACCCGCCGCGCGGTGATCGACGCTTGCGCGGCCAGCGAACATCTGTCGCTGGTGGCGCCGGCCGGCGCGCTGTACGCGTTCCCGGCGGTGGTCGGCGCGGCCGCACGCAATTTCGACGACCATGTATTTGCGCTCGACCTGATGAATGACGAAGGCGTGTTGGTGGTGCCCGGCTCCAGTTTCAACGTGCCGTATCGCCACCACTTCCGCGTGACCTTGCTGCCGGAAGCGTCGGTGATGGGCGATGTATTCGCACGTATCGAACGCGCACTGGCACGGCGCGCCGACGCGGTGACCAAGGTGGTGCCTCTCAAGTCGCGCAGCGTGGCGTGACGGCGGCGCTCGGCACGCCGCTGCGCTATCTGGCACTCGGCGATTCCTACACCATCGGCGAAGGCGTTGCGCTGTGGCAACGCTGGCCCGCGCAATTGGTCGATGGCTTGCGCGCCCAAGGTTGGAACGTTGCGCCGCCACAGATCATCGCCACCACCGGCTGGACCATCGACGAGTTGCAGGCCGGCATCGATACGGCTGCACCGCACGGGCCGTTCGATCTGGTGAGTTTGCTGATCGGTGTCAACAATCAATACCGTGGGCGCTCGCTGGACGAGTACCGCAGCCGGTTCGATAACGTGTTGCAGCGCGCAATCGCGTTCGCAGGTGGCCACGCAGCGCGCGTGTTCGTGTTGTCGATTCCCGATTGGGGGCTGACGCCGTTTGCGCGTGCGCAAAGCGCCGATGCGGCGCTGATCGCCGCGCAGATCGATGCCTTCAACAGCGTGGCTGCCAACTGCTGCGCAGAACGTGCCGTGCGCTTTGTCGACATTACCGCCACCAGTCGCGATTGCGGCGACGCGGCGGATATGTTGGTCGACGACGGCCTGCATCCTTCCGGGGCGATGTACGCGCGTTGGGCAACGCTGGCACTGCCTGCGGCGCGCGATGCGCTGGAGACTGCGCAAACCGTGGGAACGATTACGTGAACCGCGGCAGGGGCAATCCGCACGATGCGTGCCGCCTTGCCTGGTTGCGACGTAGCTAGCGAGACCGGACCCTGCAGGTACAGCGCAGACGTCGATCGCGCGACACTTTGACGTCGCAACACGCACGATTTCGGAAGAACGGCAAAGGGCCGCACTGTTGCCTGCGCATCATCGCACTGCAAAACAGCCAACCGGGGCTACCCCAATCGTGTCATCAGGCCCTAAGCTAGCTGCGCTCTACGCCTCACTGCCAAGGAACGACACTGCACAGCACCGCCACCCAACCCATGAGCCGCGCGCAGGCGCTGGCAATCGCGCGCGCGTTCTTGCCAGCGCATCCGCTGGGCAATCGCTACGACTATTACTACACGCAGGCCAAGCTGCGCACCGACCCGCTGTATCCGGGCGTGTTGGCCGAGCTACGCGGTACTTCTGCACCGGTGCTGGACCTGGGCTGCGGGCTGGGCCTTCTCGCGCATGCATTACGCGCCGATGGGCAAACGCTGGGGTATCGCGGGGTGGATGTGGATGCATCCAAGATCCGCCGCGCGCAACTCATCGCGCAGCGTTCGGCGCTGGGTAACACGCAATTCGCCGTGGTCGACCTGAGTGTGGCATGGCCGCAGCATCGCGGCAGCGTGACCATCCTGGACGTGCTGCAATATCTTCAAGCCGACAGGCAGGCTAGTCTGCTGCGCAGCGTGGCGGACATGTTGACGCCGGGGGCCAAGCTGGTGATGCGCAGTGCATTAGGCGATACCAGCAACCGCGGCCGCACCAGCCGGGTGACCGACGTGTTGGCGCACCTGAGCGGCTGGATGCAACGTATGCCGCGCAGCTATCCCACCCGCGACAGTCTGCAATCACACCTGGATGCCGCTGGTTTGCGTGCCACGTTTGCGCCGCTGTATGGCAATACGCCTTTCAACAATTGGTTGATTGTGGCAGAACCGCGTTAAAGCGTACGCGCGACGTGTTTACGTCGATCTCTAGAGCGATAGAAAACGGCTACGCATCACTAGTCCTACTATGTCATTAAATCCGCAGATGCGGAGGCATCCCGTCAAGTAGTGCCGCTGCGATGTCCATGGCGATTGTCCAGCGCAGCGTCGCGATCAAGTCGCTCGCGTGGCGCTGGGCGCGCGATTGCCTTGCCGCGCGGTCGGTAATTCTCGGGTAAGGGAGATTCCGCGCATTCCGAGGGTTTTTTTTGATGCGCCCCGCGCAAGCGTTCAGCAACCAGGTACCCATAGGCAGCGATGCATAACCTCGCGTGATGATGGAAGCCCCGCCAGCCACGGCCTTGGTAGTGATCCAGGCCAAATTCCTGTTTCAGATCCTGATAATCGCGTTCAATCCGCCAGCGCGCCTTGACCGTCCTTACCAGATCCTTGCGCGGCGTGTTTGCCGGCAGGTTGGACAGAAAGTATCGGGTCGGCCTGTCTTGGCCTTTGGGCCATTCGATCAACAGCCATTCCTCCTGACGCAAGCGATCACCTTGTGCTGCACGTACGCGTACGGCGGCGAAACGTCCCGACAACGGTGCGTTGCCGCCTTCCCGCCACGCGACTGTCCTGAAGGCGCGGGAGGGTAACGACAGCGCCAGCGCTTGCACCGACTGTGGCTGATGGTCGGCTGTACGACGATGGCGAACCGGAGGTCGGCCTTGGCCTTTCCACGCCGCCGGCGATTCGGGCCTTTGTCCGGGCGGCCAGACTTTCACGCTCGACACGATTCCCACCGCATAGTTCAGTTCCAGGCAAGCCAGCGCGTCACGCCAGGCCGTATTGCTGCCATAGGCTGCATCGGCCAACACCGTGCCGCGCGCCACTCCCGTGGCATGGGCTGCTTTCATCTGCGCCAGTGCGATCTGCGGTTTGGTCGCGAACTCAATCTCGTGGGGAATTCCCGCTTTTCCCCGGCGTGCTGCATCGCTGGCCCAGTCTTCAGGCAGATACAGCCTGAAAGCGATCGGAATGCTCGCTGCCGGCGTCGCCAACGATACGCTCACGGCCACCTGGCAATTGTCCTGCTTGCCGATCTCGCCGCAGTCCTGTCGGGCCACACCGACCGAATGCCTGCCCTTCTTGCGAAAACCCGTGTCGTCCACGATCCAGTACACCTCGTCTTTCAAATCCAGCAGCGACGAAACGTACTGACGAACCCGCTCCAACATGGCCGCATCGGACCACTCTGATTTGGCCACGAAGTGGTGCAAGGCTTGATGGCGAGCCCTGGTTCGAAGCGGATCCAGATGAGCAGCCAGGGGCTCAACACTCTTGCGCTCCAAAGGCAGCATCAACGCACTGCAATCGCCTCGCAGGCCCGCAGTGCGGTCAGCATGACCGAGCGCAGCGGAGAGTTCATCGAGATAAGCGGAGAAACGCGCTTTGTTGCTGACTGCGGCCATCACGATCCCGCCGTGGGAGAGACTGCTTGCAGGATAACCTATTTATGACACAGTAGGATTATGGAGGCTCTGAACAATTCTTCCATGAGCTTTCAATCAAAAAATGAGGCGATCGCCGCTATGCGTAATTGCTTGATTTTCAGCATCGACGATCGTCGCGTTTGAGCAAAATTCCAAGGGTGGCTAAGCGCGGCTAACAAAACGTAGCGGGCAGTCGTCAGGTGGGTGCGGACGGCGCGGAGGAACCGGAGTGTACGCGTGGTGTATGCCGATTCCGGGCACCGGTCGCGCCCGCCTAGCGGCGGTACAGTCGTTTTGTTAGCGGCTCTAACAATAGATCTGTGCGGCACGCACGCTGCTGACGGCGGTAATCGGCATCTTTTTTGCGCTTTATTTTGCGCTCTGTCGGCGTTTTCAGTCCGGCCGCCGCCCCATCAACCCGCGCGTTTGCATTGCCTCCAGCACGCCCCGCAAAATGGAGAGGGTGTGGCCGTGCGCGGCGCCTTCGTGCAGCAGCACGATCGCGCCGGGGCTCAGGTCGCGCACGATGCGTGCCACGGTGGCATCCGGGTCGCAGCGCATGCCGTCGAAACCGCGCGCGCTCCACGCCACGCGAGTCAGCCCATGCGCGCGCAGCGGCGAGGCGACGAAGGGATTGGTCATGCCGACCACCGAGCGATATAGCCGTGGCGCTTGCCCGGTGATGGTCGCCAGCACGCGCTGCGCCTGGCCGATTTCCTGCGCCATGCGGCGCGGCCCCAACGCCCAGAACCAGGCTTGCGGATGCGTGTGGCTGTGGTTGCCGACCCCATGCCCGCGACGCATGATCTCGCGCACCAGTTCGGGCCGCTGCTCGGCGCGTGCGCCGACCACGAAGAAAGTCGCCTTGGCGTCATAGGCGTCCAGCAGCTCGAGGATGGCCGCAGTGTCGTCGGAGGGGCCATCGTCGATGGTCAGCCACACCTGCTGCGCGCGGCCCGGCAGGCGTGCCAGCACCGGCGCGTACAGACGCGCACGCGGCAGGAACACCGGCACCACAAACAGCACATGGGACAACAGCAGCGCAGGTACGCCCCAGACCCAGCCTGACTGCCACCACAGCAGCGCGACCGCTACCTGCGAGAGGGCCAACAGGCCGACCCAGCGGTACGGGTGCGAGGGGGTGCGATACAGCGTATCCAGCGTGGTCATGCCGCATGATGCCATGCGGCGTAGAATGCCCGGACTCCACGACCTGACCGAAGTGCTGCCATGTCCCTTGATCCCGACCTGCGTTCCCGCATCGATACGCTGCTGCAATCCAGCCGCGTGGTGCTCTTCATGAAAGGCCAGCCCGGCATGCCGCAATGCGGTTTTTCGGCCAAGGCGGTCGGCGTGCTGGATGGTCTGGGCATCGACTATGCCCACGTCAACGTGCTGGCCGACCAGGAAATCCGCGAGGGCATCAAGGCCTACGGCGACTGGCCGACCATTCCGCAGCTGTATGTGGACGGCGAGCTGATTGGCGGCAGCGACATCATCCTGCAGATGGCCGACAGCGGCGAGTTGAGCGGCATGCTCGGCCTGCAGGCGCCAGATCGCAGCCCGCCCAAGATCACCATCACTCCGGCGGCGATCGAGATGCTCAAGGGCGCATTGGCCGAGGCGCCGGAGGCTTCGCTGACGTTGGCCATCGATGCCAATTTCCAGCCGAACTTCCAGCTGGCACCGACCAACCCCAACGCCATCGCGGCTGAATCCAACGGTCTGCGTGTGCAGTTCGATCTGGCCAGCGCGCGCCGCGCCGACGGCATCACCATCGATTGGGTGGACGACATCCGTGGCCGCGGCTTGTCCATCGACAACCCCAATGCGCCCAAGCCGGTGCAGGAGCTGTCGGTGCGCGATGCCGACGACCGCCTCAAGGCCGGCACGCTGACCCTGGTGGACGTACGCCCGGCCGACGAGCGCGCACTGGCCACGGTCGCCGCACCGTTCCGCACGCTGGACGCGCACGAGCGCGCCGCCATCGAACAGCTGCCCAAGGACACCCCGCTGGCGTTTCTGTGCCACCGCGGCGGCCGCAGCCTGCAGGCAGCCGAGCACTTCCGCAGCCTGGGCTTCAGCAACGTCTACAACATCACTGGCGGCATCGATGCATGGTCGGACGAGGTGGACAACGGGGTGGCCAAATACTGAGCAAAAACGCACCGCACCGGTGTCACCAGCGCGGCGACGTTGAACCGGGCGCTCCAGTGAGCGCTCGTTTTTTGTTGCACACGTTTCTTGTTGCACGATAGCTTCGGCCAGATATCCCGCCAGACCGTGCCGAAACCAGATACAACCCGTCACCCCACAGTCTGGACAAGATCTGTGGGTTCCGTTGCATTTGGAAACCTCTTCCGCCATCTATAGACAATGGTTTCCGTGACGGCGAAATTCCAACGGACTGCTAACGATGACGATCTCAACCAACGATTCATGCGTCGAGCTGAGCGATAGGGATCAGGACTGACGGATGTCTAGGCGCTATCCCAACCTCAACCCAGACAAAGCCCTGATCTGGCGCATCGTCCATCGCGACAACCTGCCTTGGATTATGGACAACGGCCTGCACTGCGGTAATGGCGGGGTGCAGAGCCCAGGCTGGGTGAGCATCGGCAATCCGGAATTGATCGCCAAACGCGCCAATCATCCTGTGCCGCTCGCACCGGGTGGCTTCCTGAACGATTACGTGCCTTTCTACTTCACTCCATTTTCGCCGATGCTGCGCAACATCCATACCGGCTGGGGAGGTATCCAACGACGGTCGAACGAGGAGATTGTGATACTTGTTTCTAGCCTGCATCATGTCGCGGCACGAGGATGGCTTTTCCTGTTCACCGATAGTCACGCTGACTATCAGTTAACAACTTTCCATTCCGATTTGGCCAACCTCTGCAAGATCGACTGGCCATTGCTTCAAGCGCGCGATTTTCGGCGCGATCAGGAGGACCCGGCCAAGTTCGAGCGATATCAGGCGGAAGCACTGGTTCACCGACACTTGCCAATCGATGGCCTGCGCGGCATCGTGGGTTATACGGACGATATGAAGCTGTCCATCGAGCGTCAACTTAAGGCTCGCAACCTCACACTTCCAGTTCATGCCCGCCCCGAGTGGTACTTCTGATGATTACGTTCACGCAAGGCAATCTGCTGCAGGCGCGCGTGGAGGCATTGGTCAACACTGTCAACACCGTCGGCGTGATGGGCAAAGGCATCGCGCTGATGTTCAAGGAGCGCTTCAACGAAAACTTCCTCCGATATGCCGCTGCCTGCAAGGCAAAGCAGGTGCGCACGGGCAAGGTGTTCGTCACCGAAGCCAACGAACTGGACGGGCCACGCTGGATCATCAATTTTCCGACAAAACAGCACTGGCGTGGCGATTCGCGCATCGAATGGATCACCGAAGGGCTGCAGGATCTGCGCCTCTTCCTGATCGAGAACAAGGTCGGATCGATTGCCATCCCGCCACTGGGCGCCGGCAATGGCGGGTTGGACTGGGCTGACGTGCGTCCACTGATCGAAGAGTCGCTGGCCGGTCTGGATACCGACATTTTCGTGTTCGAGCCTACCCTGAAGTATCAAAACGTCGCAAAGCGCTCCGGCGTGGAGACGCTGACTCCAGCACGCGCTTTGATTGCCGAACTGGTACGTCGCTATTGGGTGCTAGGCGTGGAATGCAGCCTGTTGGAAATCCAGAAGCTGGCATGGTTTCTTGAACGCAACATCGAGCGCGCAGGCTTGCCTACGCTGGATTTGCGCTTTGCGCCAAACAAATATGGCCCATATGCCGACCGTCTCCGCCATCTGCTGGACGGGCTGGACGGAAGCTATCTGCACTGTGACAAGCGAATCGGCGACGCTGATCCTATAGATGTCATCTGGTTCGATGACGCTCGCAAAAGCGTTGTCCATGCCTATCTCAAGAGCGAAGCAAAACAGTATGCTCCAGCACTGGAAGCCACTGCCGCCTTGATCGATGGTTTTGAAACCCCTTTTGGCATGGAGTTGCTGGCAACGGTGGACTGGCTAATTGCGCAGGGGGGTGTCTGTCCGCAAGTGGCAGACATGCGCGAGGGCATACGCAACTGGCCCGGTGGCGCTGACGCAGCTGTGCGGAAAGACAGATTGTTCGATGACCGCGCTCTAGGCATCGCGTTGGAACGACTGACATCAAGTGCAAGCGCAGTGACTTGAATCGTCGAAGCTACGCTATTTTTACGGTGCACTTCTACTTGAACTCTCAGCATGCCAGCACACGCGTCGCCGGACTCTTGAAGGCGCGCGCAACAGTCAGTGCCGCTTAACCAGCAAATCCACCTTCATCGAGAAACTGCTGTTCCTCGCCAGTGGTCTCGCGGCCCAGCACTGCATTGCGATGCGGAAAGCGTCCGAAGCGCTGGATGATGCGCCGATGCTCTAGGGCCCAGTGCGTGGTGTCTGCCTCGTCCAGCGCGGTGATCAGCTGCACCGCGCGCGTCTGCTCGTCCAATGTTTCGGCGTGCTCGAACGGCAGATAGAAAAACAACCGCAATTGCGCGGACACCTGCTGATCGAAGCCGCTGGCGACTGCCTGCTTGGCATAGCGCAACGCCAAGCCGTCGGTGGCATACGCGTGCGCGCTGCCACGGAAGGCATTGCGCGGAAATTGATCGAGCAGGATCAGCAGGGCAAGCGCATCTTCGGCACGTTCCATCCAGTGCTCGTATTCGCCGCGTGCTGCGGCGAAATGCTGATCGCCGAAATGCTGACGAAAGTTGGCATCGAATGCATCGTTGTGCGTGAACCAGCGGGCGGACCCGGCCAGCTCCCAGAAAGCCAACACCACATCGGCCTGTTTATTGCGCTCTGATTTGGCAATCATCGACGTTTCCCCTGACAAATGCGCCATAGCATGCACCACCGCATGTGATGAGGCCGCTGGCATGGGCCGCCTAGCACTTGGCAAGCATCGCGCTTCGTGCAAGACCCCTACTCCAGCAACTACCACGCGCTCGCGTCCGGTCCGGTGTTGGTCCAGCACGCTACGGCTCACCGGTACCGGCAGCGGCTTGACGATACCGACGTGTTGCTGCGCGACGGCAAGGTAGCCGCGGTCGGTCGCGCACTCGAAGCGCCAGCGGATGTGCGTCGCATCGACGGCACCGGCAAGTGGGTGACTCCCGGCAGCATCGACGCGCACTCGCATCTGGGCGTGTATCCCGGCCCCGGCGTCAGTGCGCACAGCGATGGCAGCGAGATGACCGCACAGGTAACACAGAAGCATGTGTGCCAAGAGGGCGGCTTCAACTCTTAGAGTGGCTGACAAGCTTTCGCGAGTGAGTGTCAGGCCGTCGCGAGCGATGCAGGAATCGGCCTGCTCGTTTTGCTGCACGCCGATTCCGAACACCGCCCGCACCAGCCTTTCAGCTAAGCGGCAGGTGGGGCGCCATGCTTACTGCGCATCCAGCGTGGCTCTCACCTTTACCCAGCCATTGCCGCGTACCACTTCGAAACCGGCTTCGGCCGCGTGCAGATACATGCTGTTGTCGTAGCGGCCATCCTTGGACCGATTGGTCTGCAACCAGTTGAGGAAAGGCTTGGCATCCACGTTGAGGCTGCCGCTGGTCTTGAGCGTGGCCTGGCCGGCAGTGCCGGTCGGGATGAAGGTGTAGACGTAGTAGCCGGCACCGGAATTGAAGCCTTCCCACAGATCGAAGTTTCGCCCGCTGGCGTTGATCACTTTGCTCGCAGTCAGCGTGCCGATCGGCCAGGAATTGTGGTCGCCCCAGATCATCACTTCCAGCTGCGGGTTGCCCTTGGCCGCATCCCGGCGGAAAAAGATGTCGTAGGCAAAATCGCCGGTCAGGTTGGTGCCGCCTGCGCTATAGCTGAATTTGAGCGGGATCTTGCTCAGCGAGGAAATCTGCCGCGCAAACAGCGTGTCGCTGGTCGGGTTCCAGTCGTAATGCCAGCCACGCACGATCGCCGGATAGCCGTAAAGGTTGTAATCGGCGAAATTGAAGGTGACGGTCAACTCCGGCGTGCTACCAGTGCCGAAGGTGCCCTGGATGATGTTGTCGGGATCATTGAAATTGTTCACCCACGAGTAGTGGTTGCCGAAGATCTTGTAAGGCCCGGCCAGCGCCGTCGGTACGGCTGCCACCAGACCGACTGCCAGCGCTGCTTTCCACCAGCGCGATGCGCGCCGCCGTGTGGTGGGCGCCTGCACGCCGATCTGAATGAGGTTGCTGGATTGGCTGGTGTGCATATTGACTCTCCGTATGGTTCAGCGCGGCGGCACCGGTGCGGTGCCGTCGAGATCCGCTTTGCAGCGGTCGCGTTGGACCCTAGCAGGGGCATTGCGACGGGAGCTATAGCGATTCCGGCAGGCCTGCCAGCGGTGCGCAATAGCGGGCGCTACCTTGCAAGGGAAGCGTGCGCCAGTCCTCAATTCGCGACCGTTATCGGCGCTTGGCGGCATGTACCATTCAGAAATGCACGGGCGCGAGGCAAGGGGATGGAGCATTGCCACAAGCGTGGGGATGATCGGCGCCGCGCCAGGCAGCGCAGCGGATATCGAACCGGCGCTGCGCGCCTACCGCGACGTCAACCGGGCCGGTGGCCAGGCTCATGGGCTTCGAGCCGTCGGCCGAAACGCTGTTCGGCTTTACCGTGCGCAAGATTCGCGAGGGAGTGATGACGCTCACCATATGCGTGGGCTACGACGGCGAGCTTGCCGAGTTGGATGCCCGGCCCGGCTACACTGCGTTGCAGACGGGGCTCTCACCGACGCTGTACTAACGTGCCGGCGTCATCCACATCCACCAGAGTCTTCGCCCATGCCTGTCAACTATTCGATCAGCCTGCCCGACCCCAAGCTCGCCCGCGGCGGCGACCCGAGCGTGAGCTTCAGCGCCCACGGTGCCGACGCCTTTGCCGAGCAGTTGCAGGCCGCCCTGCGTGATCCGTCCTGGTTCGATCGCTGGCGCCAGTTGCAGGCCAACCCGGACGCAGTCGACCCGAGCCTGGGAGTGACCGATCCGTCGGCCACGGTGACCGGTAAGCAGGGCGACCTGCGTATCGATCTGGTTGCCATCACCAGCATTCCCGGCGAGCTGCTCAAGCAGCGCATGCAGGTGCTGGCCGGACATCATTGGGAATTGCGCGACGTGCGCTGAATACTGCACCCTGCACCCAGTCCCACGCATTCCAACCACGCACTCAACCAAGATCAACCACGCAATGCGGCAGCGTGCTGCGCAATGTGCTGGCCGATAAAACTGGCGATGAAGTAATAACTGTGGTCATAACCCGGCTGCAGCCGCACAGTGATCGGGTAACCAGCGGCTTTTGCCGCATCTTCGAACAACCAGGTTTTCAGCTGGTTTTCAAGAAATTCGTCAGCGTCGCCCTGATCGATCAACAGTGGCAAACGCTCCTGCGCCTGTGCGATCAGCGCAGTGGCATCGTAGGCTTTCCACGTTGCACGATCCGGCCCCAGATACTGGCCAAACGCTTTCTCACCCCATGGCACCTGGCTGGGCGCGAGAATCGGCGAGAACGCCGAGACGCTGCGATAGCGTCCCGGATTCTTCAAGGCGATGATCAAGGCTCCATGCCCACCCATCGAATGGCCGCTGATCGCCCGCGTACCGGTGGTGGCGAAATGGGCTTCGATCAACGCCGGTAATTCTTTCACCACATAGTCGTACATGCGGTAATGCGCCGCCCATGGCTGTTCGGTGGCGTCCACGTAGAAGCCAGCGCCCTTGCCGATGTCGTTGCCGTCCGCATCGGCCACATCGTCGCCACGCGGGCTGGTGTCGGGCGCAACAAGAATCACGCCATGCTCGGCCGCATACCGCTGCGCACCGGCCTTGTTGATGAAGTTCTGTTCGGTGCAGGTCAGCCCGCTCAGCCAGTACAGCACCGGCAACCGGCCATCGGCCGCTTGCGGCGGCAGATACACACCGACCTGCATGCTGCAGTTCAAGCTCTGCGAGTGATGCCGATAGACGTCTTGCCAGCCGCCGAAGCAGGCGCGGCGTTCGATACGTTCCATGAGATTCCTTCGATATAAACTGCGGCAGGCAATGCATGCCGGCCGTCTTGAAAACTTTCTGCACCTCCACGCGCAACACCGCTGTCTACCGAAGGATGAATCGACACGCTTGTCATGATGCCCCTCCCGGAGGACGGGTACCGCGTGCGCGGGAACGGCCGCGTGCAGAGCCTGGCCGTACGGTCAGAAATGAATCACGGTGCGGATCGACTTGCCTTCGTGCATCAGGTGGAAGGCTTCGTTGATCTCTTCCAGCGGCATCGTGTGGGTGATGAACGGATCGAGATCGATCTCGCCCTTCATCGATTGCTCCACCATGCCCGGCAATTGTGTGCGTCCTTTGACGCCACCAAAGGCCGACCCGCGCCACACCCGGCCGGTCACAAGCTGAAACGGCCGGGTGCTGATTTCCTGGCCTGCACCGGCCACGCCAATGATGACGCTCTCGCCCCAGCCCTTGTGGCAACACTCCAACGCCGAACGCATCACGTTGACGTTGCCGATGCACTCGAAGCTGAAATCCACGCCGCCGTCGGTCAACTCGACGATGACTTCCTGGATCGGTTTGTCGTCATCCTTCGGGTTGATGCAGTCGGTGGCACCCATGCTGCGGGCCAGATCGAACTTGCCCGGGTTGGTGTCGATGGCCAGGATGCGCCCGGCCCTGGCCTGCACCGCGCCCTGGATCACCGCCAAGCCAATGCCGCCCAGGCCGAACACCGCCACGCTATCGCCCGGCTTGACCTTAGCGGTGTTGTGCACGGCGCCAATGCCGGTGGTGACGCCGCAACCGAGCAGGCAGACCTTTTCCAGCGGCGCTGCCGAGTTCACAACGGCCAGCGAAATCTCCGGCACAACGGTGTATTCGCTGAAGGTGCTGCAGCCCATGTAGTGGTAGATCGGCTCGCCGTTGTAAGAGAAGCGCGTGGTGCCATCGGGCATCAACCCCTTGCCCTGGGTAGCACGCACGGCCTGGCACAGATTGGTCTTGCCGGACAGACAGAATTTGCACTTGCGACATTCGGCGGTGTACAGCGGAATCACGTGGTCGCCGACCTTGACGCTGGTCACGCCATCGCCGATTTCTTCGACGATGCCGCCACCCTCATGGCCCAGCACGGACGGGAAAATGCCTTCCGGATCGTCGCCGGACAGCGTAAAAGCATCGGTGTGGCACACGCCAGTGTGGGTGATGCGGACCAGCACTTCGCCAGCCTTGGGCGATGCGACGTCGATCTCGACAATTTCCAGCGGCTTGCCGGGTCCGAACGCGACTGCTGCACGGGATTTCATTTGATGGCGCTCCTGACGATGCGGTTCAAGGACGGGCACGGCATGCGCCGCCGACCCGGTGGGAGTTCATTTGAGGTAGGACCGCACCAGGCCGAGCAACGCCTGCATCCGTTCGGCGCGTTGGGCAGCGGACGCGGCGGCATGCCCGACGTCTTCTCGGATATGCGCCTCAAGCACCTGCGACATCAGCCCATTGACGGCCCCGCGGATCGCGGCGATCTGCTGCAAGACAGGTGCACAGTCTGCGCCCGCCTCCAGTGCACGCTCAAGCGCATCGCACTGCCCGCGCAGGCGACGCACGCGCGATAGCGCTCGCTTTTTCTCCTGCGGCGAATGCAGCATGACGGCTCCGGGCAGATACTGGGGGGCAGTATATGGATTCAGAGCGGCTAACAAAACGTAGCGAGCAGTCGTCAGGTGGGTGCTCACGGCGCGTAGCAACCGGAGTGTACGCGTGGTACATGCCGATTCCGAGCACCGGCCGCGCCCGTCTGGCGGTGAGCGCAGTCGTTTTGTTAACCGCTCTCAAACGGAAAAAGCGATGGGCGAGGTTGCCGGATGCAGCATCGGTTGGTTGTGCAGGGCAATGAGATGCATACGCGTGCAGCGCGTGAGGACAGATCTGGCGAGCGGGTAACCTGCCTCACTGGGAACGGCGACATGCCGGTGTTGGAGATCGCCGAATCAGAGGCCCGGCCCCCGCCGACGACCTTGCTACAGGCGACACCGTACTGCAGTGGCGTTGCGAATCGGGGCAGCGGCTTCAGGGACACCAAGCAACCACTTCTACCCCTCATCCTCATCCATAGGCATGCTTTCCGACACCGGCAGTTCGATCGTGCAGCGCACGCCGTCCGGCCCCAGCACGTAGGTGGTGTCGGCCTGTAACTGATATGGCAGCGCGCGTTCAATCAACTCGCGGCCATAACCCGAGCCTTGCAGGGTGACCCCAGGCGCCGGCATCGACACACCGGTCTCGTTCCATTCGATGCGCAAACGCGTTCCGTTGCTGGTGCGCAGCAGGCACCAACGCACCTGCAGTCGGCCGTTGGGTTGTGCCAACGCGCCGTATTTGTTGGCGTTGGTCGCCAGCTCATGCAAGGCCAGCGCAAAGGTCTGCACGGTGCTGGAGCGCAGACGCACGCCGCTAGGTCCATCCAGCACCACCCGATCGCCGCGACCCTGCGCATCGATCGCGCCCATGGCCGAAAGCTCGACGTGAATCAACTCATCGAACAGGATGCGATCGCCCTCGTTCAAACGCGATAGCAGCCCCTGCACACGTGCCAATGCGTCCAGGCGGTCGTTGTAGATCAACGCCAACTCAGCGATATTTTTGCTGCTGCGTTGAGTGCGATTGAAGACAACGCGTACCACGCCCATCAAGTTGCGCGTGCGATGTTGCAGCTCTGCCAGCAGCACCTGCTGACGATCTTCCCATTGCCGGCGCCGGGTAACGTTCTGTCCGATCTTGAGATAGCCCAGCGGCTCGTCGCTGCCGTCGCGCAGCGGCCGTGTTGCGCCTTCGATAAACACGCGGCGGCCGCCCTTGCATTGATGCCAGCGGATATTCGGTGCAACCCCGGTGTAGCGCGCTTGTTCAAGCTCGCGTTGCGGTACTCCCGTCAGGCGGTCTTCGGCAACAAATGTCATCGCCACGTCCTGACCCACTGCTTCTTCGGCGGTCCAGCCGAACACCGCTTCGGCACCCGGCGGCCAGGTCTGGATGCGCCCTGTCGTGTCGGTGGTGAAGATCGCGTAGTCGAGCGCGCTTTCCAGAATCAGGTGATGGCGCTCTTCGCTGTCGAGCAGCGCGCTCTGTGCACGTGCCCGTTCCACCGAGACCCAGGTGCGTTCGGCGGTTTCTTCGACCAGCCGGATCTCCCCGGCAGTCCAATCGCGCGCGGTGCGCTGATTGACGGCAAAGGTGGCAGCCAACTGTCCTTGCCTGATCAGCGGCACCACGATCAGCGCGCCGATCTCGTTGCCAAGATAGGTCGCACGCTGGTCGTCTGGCAGCTCCAGATCAGTGGCAGTGTCGCGTACCACCCAGGTGCGTGCGTCGATCAACCAGGGCATCGGCCAGTCGGACAGCGCAACGCGGCGCGCGTGACTGGTTTCGCCGGGTTGATGCCAGTCGCGCTCGACCACGTATTGTTTTGCGTTGTCATCCACTTCCACGTAATAGGCGCGACCGGCATTCAAATGCTCGCCCAGCACACGCGCGGCCTTGCCCTGGATCGCTAACGGGTCGGCCAGCGGCCGTAACGCGTCGGAGAGTTTCAACAGGAACGCATTGCGATTTTGCACTTCGTGCAGTGCCGCTTCGGCCAATTTGCGATCGGTGACATCAAGTACGAACTCGAAACCGGTACCGTCGGGCAACAGCTTTGAAGCAAATAGCGCCCAGCGTTGTCTTCCGTCCTTGCACAGATACTCACGTTCGTACGGTGTGGTGCCGCCCTTGGTCTTGAGTTCGTTGAAAGCGTGCGCAGACAATGCGCTCGATGCGGGTGGGGTCAGTTTCTGCCAGGTCAACGCGCCTGCTTCGACATCCGCGCGGCTGTAGCCGGTCATCTTCAGGAACGCATCGTTGGCATCGGTCATGCGACCGTCCATATCGAAGTAGGTTGCGCCCACGGTTTCGATGGTCAGCGCCGTGCGGAAACGCTCTTCGCTGGCACGCAGCTGTTCTTCGGCATGTTTTCTGTCGGTGATATCGCGAAAGTAAACCGACATGCCGCCATCGCTGGTGGGATAGATGCTGATGTCGGCCCAATGCCCGCGTACCGGCGATGCCGCATCCACGCGTACCATCTGCCGCGTCTGCGCTGCCTGCAGATGCGCCTGATGCACCGCAGAGCCCAGCGTGTCGGGAAATTCATCCCACAGCACCTTGCCAAGCAAGTCTTTGCGCGGACGCGCCCACAGCGCTTCGGCCTGACGATTGATGTAGGTAAAACGCCACTGCGCATCCACACCGTAGAACGCATCGGAAATACTTTCCAGAATCTCGCGGTTACGCTCGGCCAGCCGCCACAGCTCAGATTGCACGCGCCGTTGTTCGGTCACCTCCTGCACGACAGTCAGCCCGCCGATTACCTTGTCGCCATCGCGTAACGCAACAGCGGTGACCCGCTGCCAGCGCTCTGTCTCGCCGTCGATATGAAGAAAATCCATCGACAAGCTCACGTCTTCGCCCCGCAACGCGCGCGCGCCGGGGAAGTCCCGTTGCGCTACCGGCCGACCCTGCTGATCGAAACCTTTCCACCGCCCGCCATGCACTTGGTCGTGCGAAGGAATGCGCTCGCCGAGCTGATCTTGCAGCTGCGGATTTTTATAGGTGAAGCGACCCTCCAGATCGAACAAGCCCACCCCAAGGGGAACCTGATCGAGCACGTATGCCAGCCGCGACTCGCTGTTGCGCAGGCGCTCTTCGGCCTGTCTGCTTGCGGTGATGTCGACCGCCGTGCCCGACCATTCGGTAATGCGGCCATCTGCATCCAGCGCCGGCACCGCATCGGTCGCAATCCAGGCGATGGTGCCGTCTGCGCGGCGCACGCGATGCTCGAACACAATCGCGCTTTTGCTGTGGATGCCTGCGTCGATATTACGCTGCACCAGGCTTCGATCCTCTTCAGGGATGTAATCCATGATCCAGGAGCGATTTGGGCTGACCGTATCGGCCAGAAACCCATTTCCGGTCAGCGTGTGCATTTCGCCCCAGTCCGGGCTCATCCGATAATGCACTTCGGAACTCGACAACGACAGCGCCGCAAGCCGCGATTCGCTCGTGCGCAACGCACACTCGGCGCGTTGGCGCTCGACATAGTCGGCAGCTGTCCATGCCAGCAGTTCCAGCAGCCTCAGCGCGTGCTCCGCTGGCCGATGCGGCACGGTGAACTGGGTCCCCAGCAATCCCAACAAGACACCGGCACGATTGAACAGCGGAGTGAACTGAGCAGCGCAAATACCACTGCACAGCGCCGCCTCGTCATCCGGCGTGCCCTTGAGCGGGATAAAGTTGTCGACATCTTCGATCACCAACTGGCGCCGTTCGCGGCGCACGGTATCGCAAATCGCTTGAAATTGGTCCTCCAAGAACTGCTGCACGAACGGACTGCGTTCGTCGTGCCCGCGATACACCCGCAACTCCATGCCGCAGCTGTGCTCATCGACCAGCTGCAGGCAGCCGCGCTCGGTGCGCGCAAACGCGCAGGCAAGCGCGGTGATTTCCTCCAGCGCGACACGCGCATCGACCTGCGCCGCCAGCTTTACCTGTAGCGCATGCAGCCGGCGCATGCCGTCCAATTCCTCGCGCAATGTGGCGGCGTTCGCCAGGCGTTCGCCAGGCGTATTCTTCATTTTGACCGGGTCTTTCCTGCGCAGACCATTGTCGATATCTCGCAATGAGTGAGCGACAACAGTGCGTGATAGGTAGCGAAGAGGTTGTCAGCAGCGTGCTCGACACAGGCGTCAACAGCGGTGGCGGCTTCAACTCTGGATCGCAACCTGAGGTTATGCGCAACCCTAATAGACATTGCATGTTGCCTCTGGCGGTACGGCAGCAACGCTATCCGGCGCGCTAAACGTAGCGAGCAATGGCCATGAGATACAAACCGCGCGCAGCAACCGCAGCGGTCGGATAGAGCATGCGGTAGTACGCAGCAACCACTCCGGCGTGGCGTAAGCGTAGCCGGTCCGACAGACGCCCTTACTCGCGCTGGCCAGCCACCCAGGTAGCCAGCACTCGGATATCGGCATCCACCAGCACCAGATCGGCTTGATAGCCGGGTGCAATGCGACCGAGACGCTCACCCAGGCCGATGCATTGCGCAGGATACGTGGACGCCATGCGCGCGGCTTCGGCCAGATCAACACCCAGCCACTGCACGCTATTGCGTACGGCAGTGGCCATGTCCAATGCGGAACCGGCAAGTGCGCCGTCGGCATTGCGCACTACTCCGTCGACAGCAGTGATCGTCTCTGCGTAGAGATCGAAGCTGGGGCTGTCTGCGCCGACCATCGGCATGGCGTCGGTCACCAGCAGCAGCTTGCCCCGCGGCTTGGCTGCCAACGCCACACGCAGGCTGGCCGGATGCACGTGCACGCCGTCGACAATGATGCCGCACCACACGTTGGGATCTTCCAGCGCGGCGCCCACAGCATTGGGCTCACGCCCGGCCAGTTGCGACATTGCGTTGTACAGATGGGTAAAGCCGCTGACGCCGGCAGCAATACCATCTTGCGCCTGCTCATACGTGGCGGCAGTGTGGCCGGCAAACACAATCGCGCCGCCAGCAACGAAGGCGCGAATATCGTCTAGCGGCACGCGCTCCGGCGCGAGGGTGATCAAGGTAACGCCATTATCCAGCGAGGTATCGACCGCAATCTCGTGCGCGTCCGGCAAACGGAACTTGTGCGCGTCGTGCGTGCCCTTGCGGGCGGGGCTCAGATACGGGCCTTCCAGATGGATGCCGAGGACGCCGGGCACGCCTTGTGCGATGGCCTGGCGCGTGGCGGCGATGGCTTCAGCCATCACCTCGGCGGTGTCGCTGATCAGTGTGGGCAACAGGCCGGTGGTGCCGAAGCGGCGATGCGCGGCAGCGATCGTGGCCAATGTCTGTGGGTGGCGTGCGTTATTGAACAACACGCCGCCACCGCCATTGACCTGGATGTCGATAAAGCCTGGCAACAAGGTGGCGCCGCCCAGATCCAGGCGTGCGTGCGCCTGCGCAACGCGTGCATCCTCGGCCGGCACGATCGCCTGGATCTGCCTTCCAGCCAGCAGCACGACCAAACCATCCTGCACGCCATCGTCGGTGAGCACGCGTGCATTGCACAACGCTTGAATCGGGGAAGCATCCATGTTCAAACCGTTTCCGTCACCTTGTTCAAATGCGGTGGCAAATCGGGATTATTGCCACGCTGCAGTGCCAATGCATTGATCGCGCGATAGAAGCTTTGCACGGTCAACAGCGGTGCGATGGCCGGATGTGCGGCATCGGCAAGCGGCAGATCGCCATCGGGCGCAGCCAGCCATACCTGCGCGCCACGGGCGCGGAATTCGGCAGCGAGTGAGCGTGTGCCGGCGCCGGTTTCGTCGGGCTGCGCAAACACCAGCACCGGGAAGCCAGGCCCCACAAGCGCCATCGGGCCGTGTTTGACCTCGGCCGAACTGTAGGCTTCGGCATGCAGGCCGCAGGTTTCCTTGAATTTCAATGCCGCTTCCTGCGCAGCGCCCAAGCCCAAACCGCGACCGAGCACGAACAGATTGTGCGCCGGCACCAGACCTGCGGTGAGGGCGGACCAATCCGCCTGCCAGGCGTTGCGCAACTGCTGCGGCAACGCATCGACCGCAGCGAGCAATGCCGGGTCGTTCTTCCACACTGCGCCCAAGTGCAATACAGCAGCCAGCGAGGCGAGATAGCTCTTGGTGGCGGCGACGCTTTTTTCCGGGCCCGCGCCCAGCGGGATCACCACCTCGGCCAGTTGCGCCAGCGGCGAATCTTCCACGTTGACCAGTGCGACCACGCGCGCGCCGGCAGCTTTCGCGGCTTCGGCATTGCGCAACAGGTCCGGGCTCTTGCCCGATTGCGAAATCACAATGTACAGCGCACCACGCAGCTGCAGCGGCGATGCGTAGACCGAGCCCACCGACGGCGATGCCGACGCGGTGACGATGCCGAGCTGGGTTTCGAACAGATACTTGGCGTACGTAGCTGCATGATCGGAACTGCCGCGCGCGCAGGTCACCACGAACGGGGGCGGCGTATCGCGCAGCGACTGCGCAAGCGCAGCGATGGTGTCTGCGTTGCGCGCGAACTGGGCAGCGACCACGTCGGCGGTCTGCGCCGCTTCGCGGAACATCAAGGTCTCGGTTTCGGTGGGAAGGCTCATCGTGCTCAGGTGGATTCGGGGGGAAGGGATTGGACGGCCGGCGGTTGCGCCGGTGCAGTGGAACCGCGCACCACCAACTGCGGCACGAAACCGCGGTTCTGCAACTGTGCGGGCTGATCGTCGTAGGCATCGCTGCGCAGCTGGCTGATCAGCAAACGCGCGGCATGCCGTGCGATGTCTTCGGTGGCCTGCTTGGCGGTGGTCAATGCAGGCCACGACTGCCGCGAAAACGGGCTGTCTTCGAAACCGGCAATCGACAACTGATACGGCACGTTCATGCCGGTGGATTTGGCCGCGGCCAATACGCCTGCGGCGATTTCATCGTTACTGCCGAAGATGGCGGTGGGCGGTTCGCGCAACGACAACAAGCGGCGCGCGCCACGGAACCCATCGTCGAAGGTGTAATCGCCGGGAATCACCAGATGCTTGTTCAGGGCGATGCCATAATCCTTCAGCGCAGCTTCGTAGCCGGCGTAACGCTCGGCGCTGGAGCGATGCTGCGGGCCGCCCCACAAAAAGCCGATGCGTTGGTGGCCAAGCTGGATCAGATGCTCGGTGATCTCGTACGCCGCGTCGCGGTCGTCGATATACACGCACGGGCCATCGCCGGGATCGTCGGTGGCCGCGATGATGCGCACGCTCTTGATGCCGCGCGCGGCCAGGCCCGCCAATAATTGCGGACGCTCGGACATCGGCGCGGTCAGCACCACGCCGGCCAGACGCGAGCGCTGCACCCACTCGGCGAGCTCTTCGGCCAGCAATGGCGAGGTGGAATCGCAGGGATGAATCTGCAGGCCAAAGCCGGTTTCGCGGCATGCGGCCAGCACGCCGTTCTGTATGCCGATGATGTGATACGGATTGGGGTTGTCGTACACCAGACCGATCACGAACGGCGTGCCGCTGCGCAGATTGCGCGCGGACGGATCGGGCTCGTAGTCGAGATCGGCGATCACGCGCAGCACGCGCGCGCGCGTGGCCTGCATCACCGATGGCTCGTTGTTGATCACGCGCGACACGGTCTTCAGCGAGACCTTTGCGCGCTCGGCGACGTCTTTGATGGTGGGCCTGCGCATGGGTGCACCTTGTTCGTCGGAACGCGTCATGCCGGGTCGCTCACTTGGCTTGGGCCGGCAGGCCCAGGCGGTGACCGCGCAGCGAATAGAACAGGATGTACAGATAGCACGGCACCATCAGCGCAGCGAACACGATCTGGAAGTCGTAATGCTGTTTGAGAATGGCGAACGCCTGCGGAATGATCGCGCCGCCAGCAATGCCCATGATCAGCAATGCAGAGCCGATTTCGGTAAAGCGGCCGAGCCCGCGAATGGCCAGCGGAAAGATCGCCGGCCACATCATTGCATTGGCAAATCCGAGCGCGGCCACCAAGCCCACCGACACATAGCCGTGGGTGAACAACGCCCCCAGCGAGAACAGCACACCGAGCGCGGCCGACACGCTCAGATAACGTGCCTGCGAGACGACACGCGGAATCAACACCAGGCCGGCGATGTAGCCGAGCAGCATCGCACCCAGCGTATAAGAGGTGAAGATCTTGGTGCTGTCCAACGGCAGATCGAAGCCGTGGCCATAGGTGCCAATCGCATCGCCAGCCATCACTTCCACACCCACATAGACGAACAGGCACAACACGCCCAACCACAGATGCGGAAACTGGAAGATGCTGGATTTCTGCACGCCGGCAGCGCTGCCGGGCGTGGCGTTGGCCTCGGAGGCTTTCAGTTCCGGCAGCGGCGAGAACAGCACGCCAATGGCCAGCAACAGCAGCACGCCGGACATCACCAGATACGGGGCGTGGATTTGGGCGGCAAACGCATTGAGCAACTGCAGCTTGGTCGCCGCATCGACACTGGCCACCTGCGCGGACAGATCGCCGATACCGTGCAGCACCAGCGAGCCGATCAGGATCGGCGCCAGGATGCCGGCGATCTTGTTGCAGATGCCCATCAGCGCGATGCGTCGCGCTGCACTTTCGATCGGGCCAAGGATGCTGATGTAGGGATTGATCGCAGTCTGCAACAGCGCCAGGCCGCTACCGATCACGAACAAGCCACCCAACGCGCCCGGGTACCAACGCTGGGTGGCGAACTGGCCGAACCCCGCTGCGCCCGCTGCCATCATCACCAGGCTCAGCGCCAGGCCTTTTTTCATTCCGGTGCGCTTGAGGATCCACGACGAGGGCAGTGCCAGAAAAAAATACGACAGGTAGAACACCATCAACACCAGGAACGCATTGACCTCGTCGAGGTCGAACGCCAGCCGCACGAAGGTGATCAACGGCCCGTTGATCCAGGTGAAAAAGCCGATGATGAAGAACAGCACGCCGACGATGGCGATCGAGACAACGGGATTTGCGGGCCTGGGAGTAGTCATGGATCGGCTGGCTCTTGAGTTGTCGGTGGGGGACGCCGCGTTGGATCAGCGGCGCAGTTCGGCGACGAAATCGTAGAAATCGTTATGGCAATAGGTGTCGGTCAATTCGATCGCGCTGCCATCGCGCGCGTAGCCAACGCGCACCACATGCAGGATCGCCTCGCCGATCTTCATGCGCAGGTGTTCGGCCAGCCGGGCCGGCAGATTGATCGCGCGGAAATACTGCAGCGCGCGCACCACCGGCGTGCCCTGCGCGTCGAGATAGCTGTAGAGCGAATCGCCGATCTGCTGCGGGTCGGCGACGATACGTTGCGGCAGCACGGCGTGTTCGTATGCCATGACGCGGTCGTCGGCGCTGCGCAAGCGCGTGAGCGATGCCACCGCCGCATCCGGCGAGAGACCGAGCCGCAGGATTTCTTCGCCATGCGCCGGGCGCAGGCGGCGCTCCAGCCAGCACGTGCCCGGCTCGTAGCCCTTGATGCGCAAAGTCTCGCTGAAACTGGTCAGGCCGCTGAGCTGGTGCTGGATCTGTGTGGTGACGAAGGTGCCAGCGCCCTGCCGGCGCGACACCAGGCCTTGTTCGACCAGCATATCCACGGCCTGACGCAGGGTCACCCGCGAGATCTGCAGCCGCTCGCACAGCTGGCGCTCGGCCGGCAGCGCTTCGCCGGCCTTCCACTGACCGCCGCGGATGGCGTCGGTCAGCTTGCCGGCCAGTTGCAGATACAGCGGGGTTGGCGCGGACGCGTCCAGGTGCAGCTCGTCTAATCGCGTGTCGGCGTCTGCCTTGGCCTTGTCCATCTGTTGCTCTCGCCCGCCTGGATTCGATAGGTCCAATATAATACCAATCGGCAACTGGACACCAGCCCTGTGTTGCAGCGGCTTGGGATGGATGGCTTCAGGGCTGGATATGCGGTGCCGCGCGGCACTGAGTGGTACTAGCGAGGTGATCAGGCGCGCCGGGGCTCGACCCGCCTTTGAGGACGTTTGCCAGGTCGCACCGCCTGGGGCCTTAGTGGTCAGCGCAAGCCTAGCGCTTGTTGACGGATCAGACCAATTCAGCGGCTGATGGAGACCAGGCGCTGTTGTCTGATTGCGGCGCCCCACGGACCCTGCGGGGCGAGCGGCTGGTCCGTACGGCGACAGCCAGTGGTCGCGTGCTGATCTTGCCGAGGATTGGCAGCGATTCATGTAAAAAACAGCCAAAAGTGAGCTAACTCGCTGTCAGAAAAGGTTTTCTACACGAATCCCTGCCGACCCTCGACAAGGAAAGTGGCATCAAGGACGATCCGAACGAGTGGTGCCGAGAAAGTAACGAACCTGCCTACATCTTGAGCCTGCTCAAGCGCGTGATCCGCGTCAGCCTGGAGACGGTCAAGATCGTCGGGGGCCTGCCTTCGATTCAGTGATGTCAGTATTCATCGGAGCAAGGCTGCATAGATAGCCGCACCCCGTCGATCAATTCAGGGAGAAGTATGAGCGATCAATACACCTACGCGAGATTCTGGCGCTGTGCGCTACAGGTCAATCCTGTCGGCTACAACGGTGCCTACAGGGGAGCCGATCACGGGTTGGATGAGGGCGGCTACAACCAAGCCCTGCTTCAAAAGTGTCTTGAGCTGGGTATCAAGGTTGTCGGTTTGGCCGACCACGGCAGCGTGGCCAGCGTCGATGCCTTGCGTCAGGTGCTACAGCCGCAAGGGATCGTGAACCGCCCCGGGATTTGCGGAGGCTCAATCATCTGAGAGGATTGGGCCATGAACAAGTCGAAGAAGTTCTCACCAGAGGTGCGTGAGCGAGCGGTACGGATGGTGCAGGAGCACCGGGGAGAGTACCCCTCGTTGTGGGCGTCGATCGAGTCGATCGCCCCCAAAATCGGCTGCGTGCCACAAACGCTGTTGGCAAACGCTGTTGGAGTGGGTCAAGCAGTCAGAAAGTGGACGCGGGAGCGCGGCCGAGGCACAGCGAATCAAGGATCTGGAACGGGAGGTCAAGGAACTGCGCCGGGCCAACGAGATCCTCAAGGTGGCCAGCGCGTTTTTCGCCCAGGCGGAGCTCGACCGCCGGCTGAAGTGATGTATGCGATGGTGGAAGCGCACCGGAACAGGTTCGGGGTCGAGCCGATCTGCGAGGTGCTGCAGATTGCCCCGTCGGCCTATCGCCGACATGCCGCACGCCGTCGTGATCGGTCATTGCTCAGTGCCAGGGCGCATCGCGATGCCGAGCTGGCGCCGAAGATCGAGATGGTCTGGCGTCAGAACCAGCAGGTCTACGGCGCGGAGGAAATACCTCTGATCGATGAGTTCTATCGTTGCTCGCGTGGTTTTGCCTGCCGGTATTGACGTTTATCTCCTTGCCGCAGGCCAGTGGGGTCAACGTTGACGCAAATCCGGTCGGCGCACACGATGGCGTCGGAAGCGTAAAACGCCTGCACGACAGGCACCGCGTTTTCATAGCGCTGGAGTTCGTCCTTCGTGGCGGCGAGTTCACGACGGTAGTAGCCCAAAACGGCCCAGCCGACGAGAAGAACCAGCAGCAAGATGGCTCCGCCGGCGGCGAACCACGTCCACACGGTCTTGCTGGCTCCTTTCAACCGCGCAGTCGTAGTCGTGACATCGCGGTCGAATTGGGCTGCCACCGGCGCCAGCGCTTGCTTGCCGTCTTCGGCGAGTTGGGTCTTGGCGCCACCGACGATGGTGGCAATCTCGCGACGTGACATCGAAACTTCATTGCGCAGAGATTGCAGCTCTTGATTGAACGCCAAGCGTATGTTCTGTTCGCGCTGCACCATTTCAGTTCGCAAGGTAAGCATCGCCTTGGCGGATTGGTGATTGGCCTGAATCGATTCTTGTAGCGCTGCACGTAGCGCGGCGATGTCATCGTTGTTGTACATGTAACTCGCACCTGTGCTAGCGGAATTGTGGGTAGTCGTGTCTTAGGCGCGCTTCGACGGCAACGGCGAGGGGGTGAGGCTCCGCTTCCGGCAAATCGCGGATCACCGCCCACGGGGTATCGACCAGCGCGTGGCCGGTCTCGAACTCTGGCAGGCCATCACGGCGGCGCAGGGCCTGTACGGCCAGTAGTTCGGCTGGGAACACGCGGTCGAAGTCGCTCTCAAACTCATACTTGTTCTTGTCGGTACCGGGCTTGCTGCGGCTGATATGGAACTCGGCGGCGGCTTGCATGGCTTGCTGAAAAGCGGTCTTGTCGCTTGTGCGCCAGCAGTCCAGCAACTCTTTGTATGCGGGAATCAGTGGGTTGACGGACCGGTAATGCGTCGAAAGGCCGAACGCCTGGGAGAACAGGAAGATCAAGAAGGCATCGTTGGTGCCCTTGCCCCAACTGTCCTTGCGCCACTCGTCCGCTTTAACTTCTTGGTCTCGGTGCGCCACGTCGATCAACCAATGCGCGCAACTTCGCGCCTCATCCCACAGCGACAGCATGGCGGGGCCGGCGGCTTTCATGCTGGACCATAGGGAGGTTGGCAGCCAGGTTTCGCTCTTTGCCGGCACTGCGGCTTCTAAGCGGAATGATATTGAGCGAAATGCGACCGCCCAACGCAGCGCCTCGGGCAGGGGTCGCAGATCGAGCCCGTCGAAGGCGGTATTAGCCGTAATGCCGAAAGCAATGCAGGCGCGAGTACCGTAGGTCTGGCCGAGGTCATGACAGGCACCAATGGATGCGCGAGTCAGCGGGCCGGGCCGGGTCAGATACTCGCGTAGCTTTGCCACCTCTCTGTCGAGCCGGTCACCCTTCAGGACAAGGCGATCCCACCAGCTCAAACTTTCCTTGAAGACTTTTTTCAGCGATGGGTGGGAGGTCGATACATTCATGCGCACATCTCAGCGGGTCAGTACAGGGCCTTGGCGGACCTGCGCCTGCATTTGTTCTTGCAACTGCTGCTGCTCTTGCAATTGCTGCTGCGCGTACAGTTCATTGCCTTGCTGCACCATCTTCTGTCCTTCTGGGGATTGAGTAAATTCGAGGGCGATGCGATCCAGCGCCTTGCTGTCGCCTGCCAGCGCCGCCGCGTAGGCACGGTCCAGGTACGGGTCGTTGAACGGGCCCTTGGGTGTTTGAGAAGCTGGCTGATCCTCATCCAGCATCGCCCCGCGAGAACGAGGAGACAGACCCCGAGACGGGGCTTGCCACGCTTCGATGTGCTTATCGACATGGAGTTTGGGCGACCCCGGCTCTTGACTCAGATTGAGGCGAACCCACTTGGCATTGATTTCACCGCCTTGCTGCTCTACCTCCTTGCTTAAGGCTTTGGCAACCTGCGCCAAACCTTCAGGCACATTCTTCTCCGCCCAGTGACCTTGCTCCGAAATGGCTCGGCGGAGTCGCTCAGTGACGAATTGCCCAGGATTGCCGTACTGGTTCCGCGCCAAGCCCCGCGCCGAAGTCTTGACCTCGTAGAACTCCAACTCTCCGGCCGGATTGCGCCCAACCAGATCAATGCCGTGGCCGGACTTGTTCTTGATGGCCACGATGTCCGTGTACCCGGCTTCGACCAGATCGCGGGTCATGACTGCTTCGCCGATGTCGCCCAGTTCGCGGCGCCCCAACGCCTTGGGGTCGATACCTTTCAGGGTAGCGTTGAGTGCATCGTCGAAGGAGGTCTTGCCGTCGAAGATGGTCTTGTCCATCTTGACGAGTTGGCCCAATTCCTTCGGCGTAAAGCCGCCAACCTTGAGCATCGCGTCAAGGTTGCCAGTCGCACGGCCGGCTTCGACCAAACGCAGCAACTGGCCCTCGTCGCGGGCCACGCCCATACTGCCGCGTAGCGCCTGCGCGCCATGTTCGGCGACGTTGCCACCCTTGGACATGGCGCGGCCGACATCGTCCAGATGCTCGGCGACGATGTGGGCGTTATCTGGCGTGAGTTCGTCTAACGCTTTGGCGACCTTGCCAAACTTGCCCAGCTTGGCCACCGGCACCAACGTGGCCGCGACCTCGATACCGACAGCGCCGGCATTGCCGCCCAGATACTCGGCTTCCTTACCTTCGGCACGGGCTTTGTTAAAGCCGGTTTCCCACTCGGTGAGTTCTTTGCGCGCCCATTTCTGCGCGTCGGTGAGTGGTTTACTCGGGTCCTCCGCGACCTCGGCGGCGTACATCTTTGCCGTACCGATCAGCAGGTCGCGGTAGTTCTCGTCGGTGGCGAATCGGTGTGCGGCTTTGCCGAGATCGACGAATTCGCCCAGCGTATTGATCGCGTGCGTTGCGGCACCCTTGGACATGCCATAGTGGAATTGCGTGGAGCCGACTACATGGCCTGCTGAGCCTGCGGCAGCTCGCTCAAGGGAGCTCCGATCGACATCGGCTGAGACTTCCTGCATTCGCCGCTGCGCTGTAGCAAGCCCATCACTGATCTGCTTATCGACCCAGCCCGTTGCTTTTTGCGTGAACTCGACCGCTTGCTCCCCGAGGCGCTCAATGCGGCTATCGGTGATGTGGGCTGTGTCCAGCGCGTCGTCAAAGCGATCCTTTTCGTGCTCTGAGAGGCGGGCGCAGACGGCGTCGATTAGCGGCTTGAACTGAGGCTTGCCATCGCGGTCTTTGAAGGCGGGAGAGGTCACCATATCCTCAACCAGCCGTTCGGCGTCGATGCCACCGAGAGTCTGATTGCGCAGGATCAGGCGTTGGGACTCATAAGCAAGCGGATCGACCCGCCCATGCTCGTCGGTGGCATACAGCAACGCGGCAACATCGTTGCTGTCGGCTCTGCCAGTGGCCATTCGGTGCTCCCTGTCGCCCTTCGCGTGACTAGGAGTCTAGCCAAAGATCGACTCTGGTCCTACTTTCCTACGGCAGGGATATTCCTATGCAGTCATCAGAAACCGACCCGGCGGCAGTGAGGTGGAGCGAATTGCTGGTGTCTCGGACTGGGGACGATGGCCTGCACCCACTTCGCCCCCAGCACGGCGGAAGGCGCCACCAGTGCAGGCGAGCCATAAAAGGCGCGCCTGCCCATCTCAAGGCAGGACTTAGAGCGGCTAACAAAACCCTTTGACTATTGTTTCGTTGGCGGCAAAATTGCTGGCATGACACGTCGCAAAGAGAGCCCCATTGCGCTGTGGAAGCGCATCGAGCCGCTGATTCCCCAAGTGAAGCGTTCGCCTAAAGGTGGACGGCCGCGTATCAGTGATCAGCAAGCTCTCAACGGCATCGTCTATGTCTTGCGCACGGGCATGCCATGGGATGACCTGCCTGTGGAACTGGGCTATGGCAGCGGCATGACCTGCTGGCGCCGGTTGCGTGATTGGCAGGCCGCCGGTGTTTGGCATCGTCTGCACCAGGTGTTGCTGACCGAGCTGCGTCGCGCCCAGAGGCTGGATCTGAGCCGAGCCAGTCTGGACGCCGCCAGTGTGGCCTCCCCCCGGGGGGCGCCTACACCGGGCCAAACCCGACCGATCGCGGCAAACTCGGCAGCAAACGGCATCTGATCGTGGACCGCAACGGCGTGCCCTTGGCAGTGTGCGTCACCGGCGCCAATCGGCACGACTCGGTCGTGTTCGAGGAGTTGATCGACGCCTTGCCGCCAATTGGTGGCAAACCAGGGCGCCCGCGACGTTGGCCAGACAAATTGCACGCCGACAAGGCTTACGACATCGACCGCTGTCGCGCCTTCCTCAAGCAGCGCGGCATCATTGCGCGGATCGCACGCAAGGGAATCGAGCGCAACGACCGGTTGGGCCGTCATCGCTGGGTCGTCGAGCGCACGCATGCCTGGTTCGCAGGCCTGGGCAAACTGCGCATCCGCTTTGAACGCCGCATCGATCTCCACTTGGCGTTGCTCTCGCTTGCATGCTCCATCATCTGCTTACGGCTTCTTCCTGGGTTTTGTTAGCCGCTCTTAGCGTTTCATCGTGGATAAGTCGCCGGTCGTTGGCTTTAGCGCCGTGCCGCTGTCACCGACGGCACTTGGCGCTTGAAGGGGATTTTTCAGGGACGACTGATTACCTGTGGCGCAGCAGCGCCAAGGCCGGCGCGGGCAAGTTCAGACCGCTGCGACCTCTGCAACCGGCTTAACGTGCTTTATTTTCCGTTTTCTGAGATGACCCAAAATTGTTCTTATGCAGCGGTGACTTAGGTCATTTTTGGCTGTTTTTTACACGAATCCCTGCCGACCCTCTTGCCAACTGCGAGGGCTACAATCGGCACTGATCGACTCGCACCAGCCAGCGTTCTGGCATCCGGGTGAAGCCGAGCAGTTGCAGGCCGAGCTGCAAGGCCGTGTCGTTGCCCGGTTCCACCTGGGTGCGCCACTGCCAGTGGCCATCGCGCTGCAGGCGTAGCTCAGCGCTGAGTTGCACGCCTTCGGGCATGCCGCCGTCGGGCGTGAGCGCCAGCACCAGTGCGTGGTCGGCGCATTGCGGGTGGCCACGCAACCGTAGTGGCAGCAGCCCTGCCGCTTCGCCGCCCTGGTTAGGCAACACCTGCACTGCCACCTCGCCGCCGACATGCACGCAGCGCGTAGTGTCGAAAATCGCACGCACATCGCGCAGGTGGATCGACAGATCCACCAACGTCACTCCGCCAGGTTTTTGCGCAGCAGCAGCCGACCGTTGGCCTGCTCCACGCCGTGGCGTGCGCCCTGCAGTGCCACCAACTGTGCGGTGGCCGAGGTCAGCTGCACCTGCCGTTCTTCACGCAACAGCGGCCAGAAACGCAAGCGCACGCCGACATCGTCCACCTCCATCGTGTTCCAGGTCACCCCACGCAGGGTGCCGTTCCAGATCGAGCCCTGTACTTCAAGCGCAGAGAACGCAAGCGTGTCGGCAGGTAACACCAGGCGCAGTGGCAGCGTGGCGATCACGCCGATCGCACACAGCACCGCTGCGGGCAATAGCCAGCGCAGTGCCCTCACGGTGCGACACCTGCGAATGCACAGCGCAGCTGCAATTGGCCGTCGTGACGGGTAATGTTGAGGCCGCTCGGTGCCAGATCGTAGCGCTGACGCAATTGCTCGAACCAGGCGAACAAGGTGACGCTGGCGACTGCATCGAGTTGCAGTTCAAGCCCACCGGTGGGACCACGGCCTTGATTGGTGATGGCGATGCCGGCCTCGCGTGCACGCTGCATGATGGCTGCAAGCGCAACCGCTGCCACTGCACGGCGCGCGCATCCAGCAATGTTTCTGCGGCAATGTCGTCGCGTGCCTGTGCGCTGCTGCGCCAATGCCGCGAAGGCACCACCACTGCGTACCAGGCGACGACAGCAGCCACCGCGGCCAGCATGGCCTTCAGCATGATCCGCTCGCGCGGTGCGCGCGTCTGCCACCAGGCATGCATGCGCTGCTGCAGGTTGCTCATCGCGGCGGCTCCAATTCCAACCGGGTACGCACTCCATCGTCCTACGTTTGACTTGTGCCCTGCCGCAGCTGCCAACCGGCTAGGCACTATCGGCATCGGCAATCACCACATGCACTGCCTGTGCATCGGCAGCCAGATGCTCGGCCAGCTGCCTGCCATCGATTGCGCACTGCTGCGTCACGGCAAGCTCATCCAGCGCTGATGCACATCCATGCCCGGTACCACCAACACACTGCACGCGGAGGGTTCATGCAGCGCGCTGCCTGTGCCCTGCGCCAACACACGTCCTTGCGCATCCACGCGCACGGCGGTGGCCTCGCCTGCTGCATCGGCCAGCGGCAACACCAGGGTGGTACGCAGTCGTCGGGACTCCATTGGCGTGCCACCCGACGCCACAGCACGCGCCGGCCCAAAGCAATCAGCGTCGACCAAACCAGCGCTGATCCAGCCGCAACATCACTAACCGCAACGGGGTCCACACCAGGCACAACCCGGCCAGGATGCCCAGGGTATCGGCGAGCGCATCGTCAGGGTCGGCAGTGCGATTGGTGGTCAGCGCACCCTGCGCAATTTCAATGCTGACGCCCAACAACACCAAGCCGAGCGCCGCAAACAGCAGCGCGCGGCGCGTGGCGAACAACTGCACCGCCCCCCAACACAGCAACGCGAAGCTGAGGAAGTGTTCTGCCTTGTCGCTGTTGGATGGCAGTTCCGGAAATTCCGGCGGTGGACCCATGCACACTGCAATCAGCGCCACAATCGCGGCGATCCACAAGCCCACCCACAACCGCGGCCGATAAAACGGCCGCAGCACCGACCTCACAGACGCCACGTGAGGTCGCCGGCTAGGAAGGCAGGCGAGAAATCGACATCGCGCGAGAAGCCCATCGCCTGGAATCGCTCGCCCATTTCGCTGGGCAAGGTCAGCCGCTTGGTCTGTTCGCGCAGGCGAATGCGCCCCACTTCGTCGGTGCGCGTCTCGGCCTGCGCCAACAACGCATCCAATCCATTGCCCAGCAGGAAGCTCGCCTGCGTGCAGTAACCGGCCAACCCGAAACCTGCACCGGTGCCGGCCTCGGCCAATGCGGTGAAATCCACCGAAGCGGTCAGATCCTGCAAGCCGGGCCAACGATACAGATCCTCGTGCATGCGATGGCGATAGAACGCACGCAAGGTGCCGTCCTGGCGCTGCGCACGATAGAACTCGCCGCGCGGGTAACCGTAATCGATGAACAACATCGCACCGCGCTTCAGACCGCCAGCGACTGCCTGGATCCAGTACGGCAGCTGCGGCAGCAACTCGGAACGGTAGCCATCGGCGAACGGCTGCTCCAGATAGCGCTCCAGATGACGCACCGCTGCGCTGAGCAATGCATCGGCAGGCTGCTCGCCGCGCGCAAATCGCTGCTGCGCATCCAGCACCACGGTTTCCTCATACACCTCACCGTCGCGCAGTGCGAAGCGCGGCGTGGGTAGCGCATCGACGACTTCGTTGGCGAACAACACACCATCCCAATCATCCGGGAACGGGCCATCCAGCCACTCCACCAGATCCAATACCGGTGGGATCAAGCTGCGCCCCAGGCGCTCGCGCTGACGTTCGCGCAAATCGGCGCTGGGCTCCAGGATCGCGTAACGCTCGGGCAGCGCATCCAGTTCAAGCAAGCGCTTCAGTGTCACTTCGGCAAATGCGCCGCTGCCGCCGCCGACTTCGAGCATGCGTGCGCCCGGGCCAAGTTGCTGCAACACCGGTGCCAACGCACCGGAGACGGTCGCTGCGAACAACGGCCCAAGCTCCGGTGACGTAACGAAGTCACCGGCTTCGCCGAACTTGCTGGAACCGGCGCTGTAATAGCCCAGGCCCGGCGCATACAGCGCCAGCTCCATGAAACGCGAAAACGCAATCGCACCGCCAGCGGCCTGAATTTCAGCGCGCAGATGCGCGGCCAGCCGATCGCTGTGCGCCAGGGCGGCCGGATCGGGAATGGGAAGGTCGGCGTGCATGCAGGCACCGGTTGCGGGGACAATGCACAGGATAGCCGAGCCCTTTACAACGCCGAGCGAGTACGCCATGACAGACAGGTCCAAGGTGGTGTTGATCACCGGTGCAGGCCGCCGCATCGGCGCGCAGATCGCCACCACGCTGCACGCAGCCGGCTATCGCGTCGCCTTGCATGCGCACAGCTCCGGCGACGCACTGGGCGCACGCGTCACCGAGCTTTGCATGCAACGCGCAGGTAGCGCGCAGGCCTTCCACGTCGATTTGCGCCTGACGCATGCGCCCGCACAACTGGTTGCCGACTGCATCGCTGCATTCGGTCGCCTGGATGGCGTGGTCAACAATGCTTCGGCGTTCTATCCCACCGCACTGGGCGAGGCCACCCCGGCACAGTGGGACGAGCTGTTCGCGGTCAACGCGCGCGCTCCGTTCTTCATCGCCCAGGCCGCCGCCGCGCAGCTGCGCCAGCAGCGCGGCGCCATCGTCAACCTCACCGACCTGCATGCGCAGCAACCGATGCGCAATCACCCACTGTACGGTGCATCCAAGAGCGCGCTGGAAATGCTGACCCGCTCGCTCGCGCTGGAGCTGGCACCGAACGTGCGCGTCAACGCAGTAGCGCCTGGCGCGATCCTGTGGCCGGAAGAAGGCAAGCCGTCCGATGCCAGGCAGGCGCTGCTCGCACGCACGCCACTGGCACGCATCGGCACGCCCGAAGAGATCGCCGAGGCAGTGCGTTGGTTGTTGGACGAGGCCAGCTTCGTCACCGGCCATACCTTGCACGTGGATGGCGGGCGCCAGCTCAGTTAAGCGGCTGTCAGACGGACTGCGCTCAGCGTCTGGCGGACGTGGCCGGCGCTGTTCGTGGGCGGCTGCGGCTCGACCATGACACACTCGCCCGCTGCGGTGCTGAGCGCGCGCCAGCAAGCACCGGGCGACTGCTCGCGCTATGTCAGCCACGCGTTGGGCGCACTGCGGAACCGGGCGAATTTCGGAACTACGCTATTGCGCCATCCGCCGCTGTACGAGCCGTGTCCAACTCCACCGCCATAAACGCGCCGCCATACTGCGGATGCGCCTGCCACAACGCGGCAAGTGTCTGGCCGCTCAGCGGATCGATAAAATCCGGCGCGATATCGGCCAGCGGCTTCAGCACGAAGGCGTGCTTGAGCTCGGGCCGCGGTATGCGCAGATACCCAGGTCCTTCGATGATGCAATCGCCGAAGAACACCACATCCACATCCAGGGTGCGGTCGCTGAAACGCGGGCCGCTGCGATCGCGCCCATGCGCATCTTCCAGTGCATGTAACCAATGATCGAGCGCGTGCAGATCCAGATCGGTGTCGAGCTTCACCGCGTTATTGACGAAGTCCGGCCCGTCGAATCCCACCGCCGGCATGCAATACGCAGGGGAGACGTCAAGCGGGCCGAAGCGCGCGCGCAAGGCAGCGACGGCCGAACGCAGGTAGTGGGTCGGCCGGACGTTGCTGCCAAGGCTGAGAAGCACGGTAGTCATGCGTTATTCGCGCATGCGGCCGGCGTCAGCGTCAACTGTTGCAATCGTGCGGCACTCGAACATGCACGGCGGCAGCGCGCCAAACCCTATCTCAGGCCACTTCGAGCGCGTGCGAGACCGCGCGGAACACGCGGCACATTTCCAGCGGTTTGCGCAGCACATGCACCGGGATATCCGGCGGAAAGTGCACACGTTGCAGCGGTGCGCCGACATCTTCCAGCACGATCGCCGGGCCCTGATAGCCCAGTTCCTGCATGCTCAACAGCACGCTGACCGCCGATAACAGGATGATGTCGCTGTCGATGATCACCAGATGCGGCATGGCGTGCTGCTGCACCAGATGCAGCGCCGCGGCGCCGTCGCTGGCCAGCTGCGGCTTATAGCCCTGGCTCGATAGCGCATTGCCCAGCAGCGACAAGCGCGTGGCTTCGCCATCCACCAGCAGAATGCGCTGCCCATGGCCCAGGGCAAGCGGCAGTTCGGTCTCGGCAACCGCAACCGACGTCGCATGCATCGGCACGATCACGTCGAAGCGCGTGCCCTCGCCCAGGCGGCTATCGACCGCAATGCTGCCGCCGTAACTTTCCACGATGCGCTTGCACGAGATCAACCCCAGGCCGGTGCCGTCGGCTTTGGTGGTGAAGAAGGGGCTGAACAGACGCGCGCGCGTGTCATCGCTCATGCCCACGCCGGTGTCGGCCACGCTCATGCGCACGCGCGTACCGTCGTGGCGATCGGCCGACAGGATCAAGGTGCCGCCGCCCGGCATCGCCTGGATCGCATTCAAGCCCAGGTTGAGCAGGCACTGCTGCAGTTCGGTGTAATTGGCCTCGATGGTCAGATCCGAGGCGATCGTGTCCACCTGCAAGCGCACGCCGTAGGGCAGGCTGCTCTTGAGCAGCATCTGCACCGCCTGGAACAAATTCGCGATCGACACCTGCTCGCGCGGCTTGTTGGAACCGCGCACGAACGACAGCATCGACTCGGCCATCTCATGCCCGCGCCGGCCGCACTCGGCCACCACGTTGGCGAGCTGACGCAGTTGCGGGTCGTCGGTGCGCCCGACCAGCAGGTCGGGCACGATCAACAATGGCTGCAGGATGTTGCGCAAGTCATGACTCAAACCGGCCGCCAGCATCGCCAGGCTTTCCAGCCGCTGTGCGCGCATCAGCTCGCTCTCAACGCGCTGACGTTCCAGGTCGGCACGCGCTTCGCGAATCGCGCGACTCACCGCGCTCGGCAGCCGCGTCGGGTTGTGCTTGATGATGTAGTCGTTGGCGCCGTCCTGCAGCGCCTTGACCGCGGTCTCCTCACCCATGGTGCCCGAGACGAAGATGAAGGGCGTGGCGCCGTTCTGACGCACCACACGCAGCGCCTGATGGCCGGAAAACCCTGGCATGCTCAGATCCGACAGCACGATGTCCGGCTGAAACGCATCCAGCGCGCTGCGCAGCGACGGCTCGCTGTCCACACGCTCGAATGCCGCATCGATGCCGGCATCGAGCAACTGATCGGATAACAGCTCGGCGTCTTCCGGTGAATCTTCCACCAGGAGGATCTTCAGCTGCTCCGGTTTGCCCCCCTCGTGCGACATGGCTCAGTCCAGCTCCGGTGCCTGATTGATGACCGCCCAGAACGTGCCAAGCGTCTTGACGGCATTGAAGAACTGATCGACATCCACCGGCTTGACCACGTAGGCATTCACGCCCAGGTCCCAGCTGCGGGCCATGTCGCTCTCTTCGCGCGAGGACGACAGGATCACCACCGGCAAGCGCTTGAGCGTCTCATCGCTACGCACCTGCTTGAGCACTTCCAACCCATCCAGGCGCGGCATCTTGATGTCCAGCAGCAACACCGCCGGCAGACCTTCCTCGCGGTCGGCGAACATGCCACGGCGCAGCAGATAGTCCATGGTTTCCACGCCGTCTTCGACATGCACGATGGGATTGGCCAGGCGAGCTTCGCGCAAGGCATCGACGGCCATTTCCGCATCGGCCGGGCTGTCTTCTGCCAGAAGGATGGTACGGATGGCGGTCATACACTGAACTCTTGGTTGGGCGCTTCAAGCGCAGGGGGAAGCACGAAATAAAATGTCGCACCTTCGTCGACGACGCTTTCGGCCCAGACCCGGCCACCGTGACGTGTCAGCACGCGCCGCACGCTGGCCAGCCCGATACCGGTGCCAGAGTATTCGCTGGCCTTGTGCAAACGTTGGAACACGCCGAACAATTTCGAGCTGTATTCCATATCGAAGCCGGTGCCATTGTCGCGCACGCTGAATTGATGGCCGCCGTCGGGCATCGGCGCGTAGCCGACTTCGATTCTGGCCACCTCACGCTTGGCGCTGTATTTGACTGCATTGCCGAGAAGATTCATCCACAACTGGCGCATCATGTTTTCGTCGGCAACCAACACCGGCAGCGACGCGATACGCCAGTCCACGCGGTGACCGGTGTTTTCGCTCTGCACGTTGGCATCCAAAATCGCGCGCGTTTCGGCGACCAACGATTGCATGTCCACCGCCTGCAGGCGCAGCGCACTGCGCCCTAAGCGCGAATACACCAGCAAGTCGTCGATCAGCGACGCCATGCGCCGCGCCGAGCTGCTGATCACTTCCATGTAATGGCGCGATTTCTCGTCGGCCGCATCGCCCAGATGGCGCGCCAACTTGTCGGAGAATCCGGCCACATGGCGCAGCGGTGCGCGCAGATCGTGCGAGACCGAATAGCTGAAGGCTTCCAGCTCGCGGTTGACCTCAGACACCTGCTCCATCTTGCCCTCCATCTGCCGGTTGAGCTCCTGTATGCGCAGCTGGGAAGCCTTCTGCAGGCTGATGTCGCTCACCGTCATCAACACCACGTCCTCGTCGCTGGTATCGGGCAACGGCATGCGCCGCGCGTTGATCAACATGGTGCGCAGCGCGCCATCGGCGCTGCGCTGCTCGTGTTCGTAATCCCATAGCTCACGGTCGCGCAACAACACATCGACCAGCCGCTGATGGATCTGCGGGTCGCGCCACACGCCCTCGCCCACATCCTCAAGCGCCATCAATTCATTGCCGCGCTCTTCCAGACCATACAGTTCGGCGAACGCAGGGTTGTGCAGCACGATGCGCTGAGCGGCATTGAGCAACACGATAGGCTCGCGCACGCTCTGCAGCACCGAGCTGGCGCGCCCATTGGCACGCAGATATTCATGTTCGGCCACCATCCGGCGACGGATCTGCCGCTGCAGCAACCAGACCACAGTGCCCAGCAACAGCAACTGCACCGCCAGCGTCGCCCAGCTCAGCACCTCGTAATGCATGCGATCTGTTTCTACGCGCGCATTGCGCAGATCCAGCAAGTGACTTTCAGCCCCCTTCAACTCATCGATCAACAAACGGATCGGGTTGTTCAAGGTCATGTCGTTGATCAGCGCGCGAATCTGTTCCGGCGCCGTGGTCACGGCGATGCGATCGGCCAGCAACAGACGACGTTCGACGGTGCTCTGGATACGCCCCATGCGCACTTGCTGGGCAGGGTTGTCCTTGGTCAGTTCGATCAATCGCTGCACCGCGGCCAGCGACTCGCCTCGCCCGCGTCGCATGCGTTCCAGCAGCGCCGGGCGCTCCACCCCGTGCGAGCGCATCAGCGCGGCCGATTCGGTATCGCGTATTGCCGCTTCCAGGCGCTGCGCGGTTTCCTGCACCTCCTGGGTATGCGACACCCACACCGCAGCCTGATTGGCGTTGCGCGCCATCTGCTGCAGCAGCAACGAGGGCACTACCACAATCAGGAACACGGCAACCGCCAATAAAGGCAGGCGCCAGCGATCCCACTTGTCTGCTTGGACCGTCGTTTGCATTGCCAGGCCTGTATCCGCTCGCTGCGAGGTCCCAGGGACAAGCCGGCATTATCTCCGATCAGGCCCATGTCTAGATTAATGATTCAGACTAAGAGCGGCTAACAAAACGACTGCGCTCACCGCCAGGCGGGCGCGGCCGGTGCTCGGAATCGGCATGTACCACGCGTACACTCCAGTTCCTCCGCGCCGTGAGCACCCACCCGACGACTGCTCGCTACGTTTTGTTAGCCGCTTTAATCACGACACCCCCGTGACCTAGTTGAATAGGAATATTATCAGTGCAGTCACCATGAAAGCGGCGAGCGCACGCCGCCCGCTATCGGCGTATTGCGCTGGTTCTCCAGAAAGAAAAAAGCGCACTCCGTAGAGTGCGCCTTGGTGGTCGCGCCCGCCGCCTCGCCTCGGCGGGCCCGGCATTCGCAGCGGCTGCGCTTACTCCTTCGCAGGGTTGACCTTCAAGCCAATCGACTTGACGCTCTTGACGCCTTCGATGCCCTTGGCCACAGCCACGGCCTTGTCGTGCTCGGCCTGGGTAGCAACCGCACCGGTCAGCGTCACGATGCCATTCTTGGTTTCGACCTTCACGTCGGTACCCGACACGTTGTCGGTGGCCAGCAGATCAGCCTTGACTTTGGTGGTGATCCAAGTGTCGGTAACAGGCTTCTTGGACTTGTTGATGCTGGCAGCGTGATCTTTGTGAGCACTGTTTTCCTGCGGCACGGCGAATGCTTGCGACGCGCCCAGCGTCAAACCGAGCGCCAGAGACAGAGACAGAGACAGCAACTTACGTGCATGCGTCACGTTTTTCATCGATAAGTACCTCCTGCTGAATGTGGATGAAGTTTGCGGTGGCGCTCGTCGAGCAGACGTGACCGTTGCATTCAGAAATTGTGAACCCTGCGCAAACAGGTGGATGCAATACCATGCACGCTTCCTCCGTCATTGCGATGACCCGCTTTCGATGCCTAAACCGTTTAATCTGGCCGTCGTCGGCTATGGCTATGTCGGGCGCACCTTCCATGCACCGCTGATCGCGAGCACCGCTGGTTTGCAGTTGCACTGCGTGGTGTCGTCCAAGCTACAACAGGCGCAGGCCGACTTCCCCGATGTGACTGTGCTTGCCGATTTCGACAGCGCATTGGCAGATGCCGCGATCGATGCGGTGGTACTCGCCACGCCCAACCAGACCCACGCATCGTTGGCACTGCGGGCGCTGGCTGCCGGCAAGCATGTGTTGGTGGATAAACCCTTCGCATTGGATGCCGCACAGGCACGCGCGATGGTGGATGCAGCCGAGGCCGCCGGGCGCATTATCAGCGTGTTCCAGAACCGCCGCTGGGACGCGGATTTTCTCACCGTACGCCGCTTGATCGACGAAGGCCAATTAGGCGAGGTGGTGGAATTCCATTCGCACTTCGACCGGTATCGCCCGCAAGTGCGCGATCGCTGGCGCGAGAGCGATCTCCCCGGCGCCGGGCTCTGGTACGACCTGGGTCCGCACCTGCTCGATCAGGCACTGCAATTATTCGGCGCGCCGCAGGCGATCGGCGCAGATTTGCAGCGTCAGCGCAGCCAGGCACGCAGCGACGATTATTTCCACGTCACCCTGCACTATCCGCGGCTGCGCGTGATCCTGCATGCCGGGTCGCTGGTCGCCGATAGCAGTCTGCGCTTTGCCGTGCACGGCACACGCGGCAGCTATCTCAAGCACGGGCTGGACACCCAGGAAGATCAACTGCGCGCCGGACGTCGCCCAGGCACGGTAGGCTGGGGTGTCGACCCGTTGCCGGGCACGCTGACCCGCGTAGACGATGAAGGTCGCGTGCACGCCCACCAACCCGACAACCAGCCGGGCGACTATCGGCACTGCTATGCGGCCTTCCGCGATGCATTGGCGGGCACCAGCGCGGCACCGGTCAGTGGCGCAGACGCGGTGCAACTGATGCAACTGTTGGAGCTGGCGCAGCACAGTGCGGCGTCGGGCCAGATGCAGTGGCTCGCTGGTGCACCCGAGGCGTAGCGCGTAGGGATAATCATCGCGCTGCAATGCGCGCGTAACCGGCGATCGTCTCTGCATGCAGGACTGCCGCCGCTCCTGCGCTGCGGTTTTTGCACGCGGCACACGGCCACTGTCGATTTCGATGGCGACCTTGCGTTCACCACGCTTGATGCCACCATCACCACAGTGCGCGCCGCTAAGCAGGCGCGCACTGCCGTCGCGCTGGATCGCTTACGCGTCCTTGCTGCCGATCGCCGGCGGTACCGATGTCGTGGTCATCACTGCATGCCCACCGAATTGGTTGCGCATTGCAGCCAGCAATTTGTCGGTGAACGAATCCTTGTCGCGCGAACGCAGCCGTTCCATCAGCGACAACGTGATGATCGGTGCAGGGACTTCCAAATCGATCGCCTCGGCTACCGTCCAGCGACCTTCGCCCGAATCGGATACGAACGGCGCAATGCCTGCCATGGTCGGGTTGTGCGCAAGCGCATCGGCCGTGAGGTCCAGCAGCCAGGAGCGCACCACGCTGCCATCGCGCCAGATCTCGGCGATCTGGTGCAGATCCAGCGCGAAATCGGTCTTGTGCTGCATCAATGCGAAGCCTTCGGCGTAAGCCTGCATCATTCCGTACTCGATACCGTTGTGGACCATCTTGGTGAAATGGCCGGCACCGCTCGGGCCAACCCGACCCCAGCCCTTATCCGGCGCTGGCGCCAAGGTGGCCAGGATCGGATACAACGTAGTCACCGCCACCTCGTCGCCGCCCACCATCAAGCTGTAGCCTTCCTGCAGGCCCCAGATGCCACCGCTGGTTCCGCAATCGACGAAGGAGATACCGCTGGCCTGCAACAGCGTGGCGCGGCGTTGCGAATCCTTGTAATACGAATTGCCCCCATCGATGACGATGTCGCCTGCTTCCAACAAACGCAGCAGTTGCGCCAAGGTGTCGTCAACGATCTTGCCGGCCGGCACCATCAGCCACACCACCCGCGGACTCGGCAGCGCAGACACCAGCGAGGCCAGCGCATCAGCGGTGACAATGCCCTTGGCCTGCGCGCCAGTGCGCGCGCTCGCACCTGGATCGTAGCCATGCACGCGATGCCCACCGTTGACCAACCGCTCGGCCATATTGGCCCCCATGCGGCCCAACCCCACCATACCCAGTTCCATAATCGCTCCTCATGATCTGATCAGTGCAGGGTGCCACGCCGGGCGTACGCCGGCGTCGCGGAATTCTCGATGGGTTGTTTCGTCGCGGTGTTGGCGCTGCACTGCTTCAGCTGCCAATCGATCCATCGCCAGTACAAGGTGGTGCGCAGATTGTGCAAGGTTAGGTCGATGGCATACGGCGTGCGCGGGTTACGGTCGAGCAAGCGCGCAACGTGATAGCCGATCGGCTTGATGCCCTTGGGATGCACGTACACCAAAAAACCTTGGTAAAACGGGTCATCCAGCAGCGTCTGCAGTTCTTGCAGCCGTGCTTGGTGCTGCGGGTCGAGCGTGGCGCGCAACTGCGCATCGCGTTCGTAGAGCAGGCGCTCGAAGCGGCGCTTGCCTGACCTGCGCAGATCCTTGGCCAATTCCCAGATCCGACGGTTGAGCGCATCGTAATACGCAAAACCACCGTGCTGCGCCAGCGCCTGTGCTGCCGCATCGCTGACATCCACCACCACAAAGTTTTCCGCCTGATTGTGGATGTCATCCAGAAACGACTTGTCGAACACATGCGCGATGAAGCCCGGCGCACCGACAAATGCCTGCCGCCCCAGCTGCGCGGTCTTGACCGCTTTGCCGTCGGCAAAGAATTCGCCGGCATGCGCACCGAGCACAATGCTGTCGGTGTCGTGCAAGGTCAAAAACGTGCCGATCGACAACTCGCCGGGCGTAAACACCTGATCGAATCCGGCATCGCCGTATAACTCGCGCTGCGTGGCGAGCTGAGCCACCTGTCGGCCCACGCCGCACTCCGAGCGCACCTGGCCGCGATAGAACGCATCCAATGCCTGCGCATTGCTGCGGTGTGGTTGATAGCCGCGTCCGAAGCTGCGAACGCTGCTCCAGCCCTGCGCGGCTGCGCCGCGCCAGCCAAACCCGATCCATCCCAGCTGCAGCGCCGAAAAACGGTAATGCGCGTTGTTCTGCAACTGCGTCGCCGCACGCCGCGTGGCAGCACCGACCTCGAACGCGTACGCGCAATATGTGGCGGAATCGTCCAGCAAAGCCTTGAGCGATGCGCCACGCTGTGGCGTATCCCAGCTGGCCGGCAGTATCAGCTGCAGATCCCCAGCTGCCTGCGCATGCACAAGCGAGCCACGCGTACACGGCTCGCCACGCTGGATCCCCGGTTCGCTGACGGCTGCGCTGTGGATCTTCCAGCCAAGCCGCCGCAGCAATGCTTCTACGCAGTCTGCACTCGCTGCATTGGCGGCCTCACTCGGCGCGGCGCCAGCGACCTGCAACACCTGCGCGCCGAACAACGCGGCTGTGCACAACAGCGCGGTAAAACGGCCTGGCCGCGCGCGCCCCACGGGCACGCACGCACGATATGCAGTGGTTGCCGACAGCGACGTACAGTGCCTCCGGAATGAACTCATCGATGAAGTACGCAGTGGATCGGCGGCATGGCTGCTGCAGCCTCAGATGTAGAAAGCCCCGGCATGGCCGGGGCTCGTCGCATTCAATCCATCGAACTCAGCGACGTTCGCAGACGCGCTCGACCTGACGATTCCCGTTGGCTTGCTGGCGGTTGCCCTGAATGGTGCGGCCTGCCGCGCCACCAGCGACTGCACCGGCGACGGTCGCAAGTTTCTTGCCATTGCCACCACCGACCTGATTGCCGAGCAGACCGCCGATGGCAGCGCCAGCAAGAGTGCCGCCGATGCGATTCGGGTCGGTCGAATTCTTCTGCACTTCGACGTTCCTGCAGCGCACGCGGGTGCCGTCGGAGAACTTGCGGCCTTCGTCTACTTCCGTATAACGCTGCTGATGCGAACGGCTCTGCGCCTGCGTAAAGCTGCTTGTCGCCATCAGGCCGACCAGGGACATCACCACCAAGGAATTGCGCATCTTCATCGTCCGTCTCCGTCGTTCTCGCCCACTCGGCGAGTCATGGCTGCACTCTGGTCGCTGGATCGAGAACAACACGTGAAGTGCGCGGCACGCCATTCAGGTTCCGGGGCGGAGCGTGAATCCCGCCATCATGGCTGCGTGGCGGGCTCGCTCTGGGGCACGTTGACCGGTGCTGGCGGCGGGTCCTGCGCTTCGACCGGCAACGGTGCGACCGGAGGTTGCGCCACGGCATTCGATCCCGCGACAGGTAACGCTGGCGTGGTGGGCGCTGCGGCCGCCGGCGCGGACGCCGATGCAGCGACCGGCGCGCTTGCTGCCGGATGTGCTGTGCTTGTAGCCGGCGCAGCCACAGGCGCCGCACTCGCCGCAGCGGGTGCCGCTTCGGTCACCTTGGGCAGATACGAATTCAGGCGTTCGAAGAAGCGCTTGTAGAAGGCCGCGTCCTGCACCGTGGTACTGGACACGCGCACCAGCGAATCGCCGGTGCTGCCTACCGGCAACGACAACGAGCCGAGCACGCCAACGCCCACGCTGGCCGAAGTCGAGCTCTTCTTCAATGCGTAGCGATCCTGCAGCGCACTGACGAACACCTGCGCCTTGCCGCCATCTTGCGTGGCGCAGGAAATGCGCAGATTGAGCTGCTCGCTCTGGTCGGCCTCGTTGAGCTGAAAGTTCTTGCTGCCCTCAACGGCAGCGGCATCCGCGCGCGTTACCGCATAGCCTTGGCTCAACAACACCCGGCGTGCGGCCTCGCAGGCTTGCGGCGAACTGGCCACCACGCTGCGCGAATAGGTGTCATCGGAATTGAACGACTCGCGCATCAGCATCGTGTCGCCCTTGCTGCCACCGCAGCCGGCCAAGGTTGCCAGCGCGGCGAGCAGCGCACCGCGCGCGATCAGGGAAGAACAAGACATGGGAAAGATTCCGGCATCCAAAACCGGCCAAAGCATAGCCGCAACCCATGTGCGCGCGGCGTCGCGTTGCCGGATCGAAGCAACGGCGGTTCATCCGCTGGCAATTGCAGGCCACCCGCAGGCAGCTTCCATCGGCGCCGATGCCCTCGGCGCGCAGATAGTGGTGCGCGCGCACCAGAGCCAGCGCGACCGATGCGTCGCACGGCTCGCCCCACAAGCGAAGCGCGAAGCCCTGGGCCTGCACGGCCTGCAACAACAGATCAGCCTGCGCATGGCACCACCGAAAGATCAGCGCGTATTGGTGACTGCGACTGCTGCCTGGGCACTGCCTCCCCACGCCGCTGACATCCGAAATACGGCACGTTGGTCAGATCCAGATCGATCGTCTCGGCAGGCGTGGGGTCGGCAAGCTGCCGACTACCACCGGCGCCTCCAAGCCATGTCGCTGCAGGCGCGTGCCTGCCAACGATGCACGCGCGGGATCGACTCGATGCCATGCGCATTGCGGCTTTCCACTGCAGCGGCCAGCAAGGCGCTGCCGAAGCCGCAGAACGGGTCGAACATCTGCTCGCCCGGCAGACTGAAGTGGCGCACGAATGGAGGCATCTGATTGACCCACTTAAAGTCGCATCCGTTCAACGGGTCGGCCGCGCGCAGGTGGTCGGGCAGTGCCCAGGCCGAGTCGTCGTCCGGGATCGGCGTCCACCAACCGCGCTGATCGAGCTCATCCAACGACTGGACCAACAGGGCTGCTGCATGCATCTGCCAGCAAGCTCTACACGCCAATGCGGTGCTGCTCGATATAGCGCCAGGTGCCATTGCTGCGATATGCATCGTCCAGGCGCGACAGCTCGCGAAAGATCACCTGCGTGACGCCACAGTTGCGCGCCCAATCGATGGACTGCGCCACCGCATCGGCCATGCCTACACCATCACATTGCACCATGCAGACCAGCCACACCGGCAGGCGTGTTGCAATGCGTCGTGCGGTGTATACGAACCTCGCGGCATCGGCGATCGGCTCATCCGAACGAAACCGCATGATTGCCTCGTTGCAGTCCTGCAGCGAATAGTGGCGCGATAACTCAATCCACGACAACCCAAACGCGACCAAAGCATCGATCAATCGATCAACTGCCTTCCCTGCACACGCGCAAACCCGGCACCATTGCTTTAGAGCGCGCGCTGCTCGACAGGCGGACCGTTAGTCGTAGTCGACAAGGTGTGCAGCAATGCCTGCAACCCATCCGGATCTCGGGCATCACCAATACCTCGTCGCCGGGTACGTATATTGTCGGTGCCCTGCGGGCCGACCATCAACGGCGCGCAGCGTCGGCGCGCGCACGCACCTGCTGCAATGTCCACTGCTGCTGCATTGCGCCGTTTTCCCATACCGTCACCAACGCATCTTCGCTATCGGCATGTGTCGCCACTTCGTCCAACAGCGCGCTGCGATAACTTCCATCGCGACGGTCGCGCAGCAAGGTCAGGCGACCACGCTTGCTTTGCTTGCCCTGATCGGTGATCGGGTCCTTGTAGACGTCGATCCATTGCCCCTCCACACGCACTGCCGAGCACTTCAGCGCGAATTTCTGCGTGTCGCGGTCCACCTTCTGCAGCAAGGCACCGCCCATGCCGAAGGCGACATTGTCGGCCGCATAACCGGCAGCGGTAACGCGTTCCAGGATCGCGCGCAGCGATTGCGGATTGATGCCATCGCCCTGGATCACGCGCACATGGTTGAGCACTTTGTAGCCCTTGCCATTGACTTGATGCCCGAACGCCTCATCGAGTAGCAATAAACATTGCTCGACCACCTCCACCGGCTCGCCCGAGTCCGGCCGGATCACCACCGTCGCGCCGGAGGCGATCACTTCCTCGCGCAGGGTGCTACCCCAATGCTCGCCGATGGCGCGATAGATGTCGTAGCTGTCCGATACCACCGCCACGATCGATCCCGGGCGCGCGAACTGCGTCAGCATATTGCGATACGCGTCCACCTCACGTTCGCGCCCCCAACTGGTGATGGTGCTGTGTTCGGCGGCAGGAATCGAATACCCCGCCAACGGTGTGTGGTAATGCGCACGTGCCAGCAATAACGCCGACAGGGTATCGGTGCCGAGAAAGTTCACCAGATGCGCGGCACCTCCCAACGCGGCAGAGCCAAGACTGGACACCCCACGCGCGCCGAAATCGTGCAGCTTGAACGGCAGCTGCCCTTCCGGATCGTCGCTGGTGCGCTGCAGGTAATCGCGCACGATCTGCTTTACCTGCCAGCTCACCGTGGCCACCGTCACCGGATACCACACGCGCAACAACAGCGTTTCCAGATACGAGGGCACCCAGAACGCCTTGGCATCGGTGGATTCGATCGTCATCAACACATTGTGCGTGGTCACCACCGCGCCTTCGGGCACCGCGCGGATGCGGATCGGCAACTGCCCACCGAGACGATCGACGATATCGCGCCAGCCTGCTTCGTTGAACGGTTCGCCGTGCGCAGCCAACAGTTCTTTCGCATCGTCGATATCGGCGTGCGTCACCGGCCGGTTGAGCGCCTCTTTCAGGATCGATTGCAGGCCGAAGAACACGGTCCGGTCGTACACGCCGCCGCGTGATTCGACATAGAAGAACGTCGCATCGGTGCCCGGCGGATACTGCAACCAGTGGCTGGCCTTGTAGCTGTCGGTGTTGAGCAGCAGGTTATCGAGGTAATGCATGACGGAAACTCCTTCGCGTCGAATGAACCAGCAGTCTGTCCGCCGGCGGGAGGTCGCGGTTCCAAGCCACTCAAGATTGCGTGTTGTCGCTCAGCCGCCCCCAAGCAAAAATTCAAGCATTCGTCCTGGACATAAAGCCGCCGGGCAATGCCCACAAGCCCTTGCCCGGCTCGGCGCGAAGACACGCCAGCGGCAGGTGCCCCGAATGCACAACCACCGCATCAGTGGTGACAAAGGTCGGCGGATACGGCGCATCTTTCCACGCCGCGCGGTACCGCTCGATGAAAGTCAAAGCGGCAACAACGTTCGGTCCGTAGATGATGCAGTCGTCAGCAAAAGCAGTCGTCAGCAAAATTAGGTAACGGTTTGCGATCGCAAACACGCGCTGAAGTTGCCCAGACTTTCTTGACGCACTCTGGCGGCAACCTACAAAAAGCAACCGCTGCATACCCGCTCCCGAGAAATACCGCCATAAAAAAACGCCACCGACTGCGGTGGCGTTTTTATCCAAACCATCAAGCAGCGATCAGTCAGCCCAACGTCCCGGCGCAGTGGACTGCGGCAACACCTGCACCGACAACGGCTGATCCTGCGACAGCAGGCCCAATGCGTCTGCCAGAATCGCGGCCGACTCGCGCAGTAACGGATCCGGACGCTTTTCGGCGGCCTTTTCGCGGGCAGCGTCCTTGACGATGTCGCGCTCGTTGCCGGTCAGGCCGTCGTCGCTGTCTTCGGCAAGCGGATCCAGCGGCAGACCCAACTGCTTGCGTATTTGCTGACGGTCCTTGCGCTGCTGGTCCTGCTTCTGACGCTCGGCCACGCGCTCGGCTTCGTTCAACGAAATGTATTTCTTGGCCTTCTCATCGCGGAACTGCTTGACGTCCTCTTCCCACCACTGAAATTCCTTGTCGGTGGCAATGCGCGCGGTATGCAGGCTCTGCAACTTGGGCAGCAGCGGCGCGAAGTTACCGTACTGCGTGTGCGGGGCAGCCGCGATGCGGGTCCACGGCAGTGCGTTGTCGTATGTACTTTCACCGAATTCGGTGGCATCCACGCTGGCCGGGAAGGCAATGTCCGGCACGACGCCCTTGTGCTGGGTGCTGGAGCCGCTGACGCGGAAGAACTGCGCGATCGTCAGCTTGACCTGCCCATAACGCTGGCCCTGCGCGGCCGGCCAACGGTCCAGATCAACAATGTTCTGCACGGTGCCCTTGCCGAAGCTGGTTTCACCGATCACCAACCCGCGACCGTAATCCTGGATGGCGCCGGCAAAGATCTCAGAGGCCGATGCCGAACCTCGATTGATCAGCACGCCCAGCGGACCATCCCAGGCGACTTTGGGGTTGCTGTCGCCGTTGACGGTGACGCGGCCACCGGACTCGCGCACCTGCACCACCGGCCCCTGCTCGATGAACAGGCCGGTGAGCTCGATCGCTTCGTCCAGCGAGCCGCCCCCGTTGTTACGCAGATCCAGCACCACGCCATCGACCTTGTCGGTCTTGAAGCCGGCCAGCAGCTTTGCGACGTCGCGCGTTGCCGAGGCGTAATCGGCAGCATTGCGACGACGACCTTCGAAATCCTGATAGAAACCCGGCAGCTTGATGATGCCGAGGCGGCGTTCCGGCTCGTTGCCTTTGGCAGGCAAGGTAATGGTCTCGCCCTTGGCTGCCTGCTCGGCCAGACGCACCTTCTGCCGGGTCAGAGTCACGGTGCGGTGCTTGCCATCGATACCCAACTCAGCCGGGACGTACTCCAGGCGCACCTGGGTGTCTTTGCTGCCGCGGATCTTGGCCACCACATCGTCGATGCGCCAGCCGATCACATCCTCGATCGCGCCATTCTTGGCCTGGCCCACCCCGACGATGCGGTCGCCGGGCTTGAGCGTGCCATCCACCGCCGCCGGACCACCCGGGATCACCTCGCGGATCACCACCATGTCGTCTTGCTTCTGCAACTGCGCGCCAATGCCTTCCAGCGATAACGACATCTGCTGATTGAAGGCCTCGGCGGTGCGCGGAGTGAAGTAATCGGTGTGCGGATCAACCGCATTGGTATAGGCGTTGACAAAAAACTGAAACACGTCCTCGCCCTTGAGCTGTTTGACCGAATCGGCCAATGCGACGTAACGCTTGTCCAGGGTCTTGTGGATGTCCTCGGGCTTCTTGCCGGCCAGCTTCAGACGCAACCAGTCGTTCATCACCGACTGGCGCCACAGCACGTCCAGTTGCTTGTCGTCGGCCGCCCACGGCACATCCTTGCGGTCGTACTCGAACTTGTCGTTGCCCCTGAAATCGAAGTCCCGCTTGAGCAGGTCGCGCGCGAACTTGACGCGCTGATCGACGCGCTTCTTGTAGGCCGAAAAGACCTGAAACGCCGGCTCCAGATTACCGCCGCGCAGCGCGTCGCCCACGCCGGCCTGCAGCGGCGCGAAGCCGTCGATATCGGCCTGGGTAAAGAACTGTTTACCGCCATCCAGCGTTTCCAGATAACGCTTGAACACGTCCTTGGACATCGCCTCGTCCAGCGGACGCGGACGATAGGCATAGCGGCTATCGGAGAGCAGGCCGTAGACCAGCTTGGTCGCCGTTGCCTGATCGGGCGTGGCGGCTGCCGGCAACGCCGTATCGGCGCGAGCGAGCAGTGCCAGCGGAGTGGTCAACACCAGCGCCAGCAGGCCGGCCTTCATGGACGCAGAAACGTTGTAGGTCATCGAATGGCTCTCGGCACAGGGCCGATGAAAGGAAGGCGGTGAGCGGATCAGACAGCATGACAGTGCCGAAAGTTGCTGGCGTTGTCATCCGCTGGCTGGCTCAGCCTAGCGCTGGGCCTGTAGCAGATTGTGAACGAGACCGTACCTGCCAAGATCCGCAATCGGTAGTGCTATGCACAGGGCTGCGCCGGTAAGGAGCGACATCGCAGCCTGGAAAGCAACCCACTAAGCAACCGTGCGTCGGCCGGGCGGACGCGACCCATGCCTTACTGTGACGGGGCGCGCGGCTTGGCCTGTCGATACTGGCGCTTGTCGCCTACACGCTTTCCATTCGGGTCGTCGTTCGAGCAGATACGCCCGTCGCAAACGACCGAATCGGAGGCATAAAACGCCTGCACGATGGGCACTGAACCGCCCCGGGAAGTTGAGAGGCCGTTTGGTTTGAGTCACGCCGCTTTGACGTAACCGGCTTGTTGTCGATAGTAAGCCTCTTCGGCTTCCGCTGGCGGGATGTTTCCGATCGACCCCAGCAATCGCTTGTGGTTGTACCAGTCCACCCAATCCAGCGTGGCCAGTTCCACATCCTGGCGGTTGCGCCACGCGCGCCGGTGGATCACCTCGGCCTTGTACAACCCGTTGATCGTCTCGGCCAACGCGTTGTCGTAGCTGTCGCCCACGCTGCCCACCGACGGCTCGATCCCGGCGTCGGCCAGCCGCTCGGTGTAGCGGATCGACACGTACTGCACGCCGCGGTCGGAGTGGTGGATCAGGCCGCCTTCGGTGGGCCGCCGCGCATGCAACGCTTGCTCCAGTGCGTCCAGCACCAAATCCGTCTGCGCGGTCGGCGAGACCTTCCAGCCAACGATGCGCCGCGCATACACGTCGATCACGAAAGCCACGTACACGAACCCGGCCCAGGTCGAAACATACGTGAAGTCGCTGACCCACAGTCGGTTCGGCGACGGCGCATGGAACTGTCGGTTCACCTTGTCCAGCGGGCACGGCCGCTTGTCGCTGATCGTGGTCTTGACCACCTTCCCGCGCACCACGCCGCGCAGGCCAAGTGCGCCCATCAGCCGCTCCACCGTGCAGCGGGCCACTTGATAGCCCTCGCGCTTGAGCTGCCGCCAGACCTTGCGCACGCCGTACACCTGTCGGTTCTGCTCCCATACCCGCCGGATCTGCGGGCGCAGCGCCTGGTCCTTCCACCAGCGGTTCGGGCGCAAGTTCGCGTCCGCTTCCCGCTGCGCGTGGCGGTAATACGTCGACGGGGCAACCTGCAGCACCTTGCAGATTGGCTCGACCCCGTGAACATCGCAATGTTCGGTCACGAACGTGGTCAGGGCTTGAAGCGGCGGTCGAGCTCGGCCTGGGCAAAATACGCGCTGGCCTTGCGCAGGATCTCGTTGTCTTGCCTCAGCTCGCGCACTTCGCGTTCCAGCGCTTTCATCCGCGTCCGCTCGTCCGTCGTCAGCCCCTGACGCTTGCCGGCATCACGCTCGGCCTGACGCACCCAGTTGCACAGCGTCTGCGCCGAACAGCCAATCTTCCCGGCAATCGATTCGATCGCCGCCCACTGCGAGCCGTACTCGCCCTGATGCTCCCGCACCAGCCGAACCGCGCGCTCTCGCACTTCCGGTGAATATTTCGTCTTGCTCATCGCCCCATCTTCTCAAGAGTTGGAGCCTCCCGAAATCCCGGGGCGGTTCACTAGCCACCAAGGAGACCAATGATGCACAAGAGCAAGTTCACCGAGAGCCAGATTGTCGCCACGCTGAAGCAGGTTGAAGGCGGCCGGCAGGTCAAAGATGTGTGCAGTGAGCTGGCCATTTCCGATGCGACGTGTCGCTGGGTATGTGTTGCAACTCATCAAACCGAAGGTGTGGGTCGCCTGCGAACTTCGTGCTTCTTGACTAGGTTCATGGACGGCTGGCCGCCGTCCATCGCGCCTATGGGTGCTCCGCACTCGATCATAGACGGGCGCGTCGGTCCGTGAGGCTGTTTAGGCGCAGCGCTATCTTCAAGAAGGGCAGTGATACCAGGGGTGCCTCATGACACAAAGCTATTCGCCAAGACCTTTACCGGACGCCACGGCGTTCTTGACTTGCTGTAGCTTTGCGCGCAACTGAGCGATAGGTGGCAGCCCCATGGATTCACGCCGCTTGTCTACGCTGCTTTCGTCTTCAATTGGATATAGCTCAAAAGATTCATTTGCTTGTGTGCCAAATCGTTGCGGCTTTCCATCGTAGACCAGCTGGCGATCAATGAATGTAGCGAAGGCATCCTTCGGGAAGTCTCCCTTCTCTACAAGCTCTTGCATCTGGCGAGCCATATCCGCTTGTAGGGCGCGGTCGCCAGAGTGCTGGAGCATAAGAAACTGCGCGGACACCGCGCCCTCGCCAACTTCGCTCAGGCCCAGCAGCCTTCCGGACGTGATCTCAAGCCATGCTGCCTCGCGGCGCCGGTCTGCTTCGGCAAGTCGTGCGTCATTGAATCCAGGGGTCATGGCCTTCTTGCGATCACGCTGATCTTCTTCGCCGAGAGCAATCAATTGCTGCGCGATCGCAGCAAATGAAGGTTTGTCAGTTGGATGGCCCGCGACCTCACTAGACTCATTCGCCAAGTTCGATGCAGTCACAGTCCCGGCTCCTAAAATAATAGCAATAAAAAGTAGAGATGCCGATCGTAGTTTCATGAATGTTCCACCCACTCATCATTTCGTTGCCTAGCCGAGAACTTTACTCCAAGCGAACTTATGCGACCCTGCATCTCCTCAAAAGCAACGGAAGCCTTATAGTCTGCGTAGCTTGGAGGCGTCTGGAGAAGAGGAACACCGGCCTTGCTTGCAAGGTATGAGCAGAATTTTGAAAGAATACTTGAATCCGAAACATTGGATTCCAGGAACAACCAGTTTCCGGACGGATTTAGATCCAAGAAGTGGTATTCGCCATCCCTATCTGGAACGAGGTCCATGCAGGCTACCTCGACACCCATCTTTGACATCAAAAGACCTACCTTTTCTTGCACTTCTAAAGGAAGGTCCATCTTGCTAATTGTGGTCACGTTGCTGTCAGTCAGATCTTCTCGAGAGTCTAGCCGGCCAGAGGTCTGATAAATTTTATAGGCGTGAATTTGATCGCCAAAGACGAATGCGCGAATGTCAAAGTCCTTGACAATCTCTTCCTGAAAGATGGCCGGCGCTGCCAAGACCGTCCCAGCCTCATAGTTGTCTAGTAGACTGATACTGGCTCTTGATGCGAAGGCGCACCTAGTACGGCCGTCGGCATAGCGCCAGCTGAACGGCTCGAACGGTTTGATGACTAATTTGTTTGTATTGCCAAATATTTCCTTTACCCGATCAATGCTTGATCCGAAGTAGCTTTTGGGTGGTGAGAGACCAACTTCGCTCGCTGCCCTTAATTGAAGCATCTTGTTGTCTGCGCGAATAGCCGAACTCGGGGAATTCACGAAAACCTGATTTCCTACCTCTCCCAACAACTGCAAAAGCCAGTTTTGATTAACAGCCCTTTCGCGTCTGACGAATAGGAAGTCTTCTTCCCCTTCAAGCATATCGACCCGCGGAGTGTAATCACCTCGGAAATACAGTAACTTCTGTTCTGCAAATGATCGGCCGAGCTCCAAGATAATAGAGTTCTGATCCTCTTCGGGAGAGCATGGGGTGAGCGAAACGCCGGCGCCTTCTTGATCTAGGCCGAAGAATGTTTCGACGAGCTCTGCGGAAATGCCGGCCTTGTTAAGCGACCACACTATCGATGCCGCATGAAGATCTAGAAAAGATGAAACAACTGTAATCACGACTTCTCTCCATGAAGCGGGCACTGCGCGTCTCCACGCAGTGCTCGTGGCGATTACTTGCCGTTCGACACCTCGACCGTCACTTCAACCTGCTTGAAGGTATGGGTGTAGGTCACTTCGCCCTTGTTATCGCCACCGCTGACGGCATTCAACTCTTACTGAGACAGCTCGCGCGCCGGCGCGAATTCGCGGGACAGCTCCTTGGTGATCACTTTATTCAGCATGATAATTTTTTATTCCTTTGCATGTGATTAAGCCGCATCGAATGATCCGGCACTTTATTGATACCCGGTAACGCCGCATGGTGTCAACCCCCACCCCGCAGACCGTTCAACCTTGTTCCGTTGGGCGGGCTGAGCGCAAAGGACCGCATAATTTCGGTTGCCTAACAGGCTGCTGAAATACCAATTTGGACGTGACAAACCCACACCGGTGAGCCGTCCCCTGTGAATTCTGCGTCCTCTGCTGACATCGGACGCCTCAGATTCCACGCAGAAGCCCCAAAACGCGGTATCTCAAGACGACAGTCATAGGTCCTGTGGAGTTTTTCAGCAGCCTGCTAAGGGCGTAACGGCATTCGCAAGCGCGCGTAATCAGGAGAAATGAAAACTTCTTATTTCGAGATGCCAATCACACTCACGGCTCGAATGAGTCAGTTGCGGACGATGTTGCGCGTGCCGAATTTGTTGCAAGCTCTCCAGCGCGTGTGATAAAATCCTAATGTACATGGATGCTAGGCATCAACGCAGTGATGGATACAGCGACTGGAAGCTTGTTTCGCAAAGAGGCAGGCGCTCAACAGAGCCATTCAGAAGCGATCAACTTGACGCCTCCCGTGGGCACTTGGATCGTATCCTTATCTTCCGTAGCAGTCTGCGTTACTCTATTGGGCCTGCTCCTAGTTGGCTCATATTCAAAGCAGCTTCCAGCCAAGGGTGTTGTGGTGCCGACGACTGGAATTATTTCCATCAAGTCGCCATCGTCCGGCTTTGTGGGAAGGCTCTTGGTGAAAGAGGGGGCCGCAGTCGAAGTTGGAACGCCTTTGGCTGAGATAGAGCTTCACCGGACGAGTATAGGTGGGTCTAGTGAAGCAGAGATGGAGGCAGCACTTCGGGAGAAGCGCCGGTCGATTGAGAGGGCCATTGAGCTCTTGCCCATCTCCATTGCCTCCAATTCAGAGGACGCAGATAAGAGAATTCACATTGCCCAGGAGCGGATAAGCAGACTTCGCGATAGGCTGCGCATTCAAGAGCAGAGGGCTGATGCAGCGATGAAGCTCTACGAATCTTGGCGCAGTGCGGGAACTCAGGCTCTCAGTCGTTATCAGATTGAGCAGCAATACGATACGGCCTTGCAATTGGTCAGCCAGACAGCCGATGCGAAGGATCAGCTGCTTCAACAAGAGCAAGAGCTCTCGGCGCTGCTGGCGGAACGAGGTCGCGTAGAGTCAACCGCTGCGCAAGAAAGATCGCAGCTTGTTCAAGCGTTGGCCGACGTAAAGAAATCCATCATTGACAATGATATCGCTCGTGGAGCGCTCATCCGCTCACCTGTAAAAGGTCGAGTCTCGACAACGAACGTGCTGGCTGGGCAGTTTGTGGATCCGAGCTCTCTACCACTGATGTCCATCGTTGATGATGAGAGCCCTCTGATCGTGGAGGCGTGGATCCCGGCAAGCGTCAATGATTTGCCCGTGGATGGTCAGCGAGCAAGCATCGTGATCAAACGCAGCTTTGGACAGTCGCACATCATCCCCGCGACGGTGGCAAATACATCAAGCAGCCCATACTCCGCCGATCAAATTAGGGACATACGCGGACTCGAAGTTGATGCACCGCATTACAGGGTGTCGCTTGCTCCAGATGGAGAGAGGAGTCAGCGCCAGATTTCTGGATTGAAGCCAGGTGCTGTCGTTTCCGTGCGGATCGCTTCGAAGCCAAGAAGCATTGTTCGCACACTCTTCAACATCAATTGAGGGTTCATCTGTTGTCTAGCACGACGTCTCAATCATGGGCATCAAGACGGAAGCTGCCGCTTTATCTGCAAACGGAAAGCGCAGAGTGCGGTCTCGCATGTGTGGCAATGATTGCCAACTACCACGGGCATGACGTCGATCTCGCATCCTTACGCCGGCGCTTTGGCGGTTCAATTCGCGGCGTCGGGCTGTCGCACATTATTTCTGTTTGTTCGCAACTAGGGTTTTCGAGTAAAGCGCTTAGGGCTGCCCCGGAGTATCTCCCCGGCTCCAAATTGCCTTGCATTGCGCACTGGAACATGAATCACTTTGTGGTTATAGAGCGTGCAGACAGAACAGGCGTAACGGTTCACGATCCAGCGCGTGGCCGCCTTCGACTGAACTACGAAGAAGTGAGTGCGAGTTTCACTGGTGTACTTTTGGAGTTGACTCCAGAAGCAGGCTTCAGCCCAATCCAGGAACGCCGGCGAATCGGCCTGCGGTTTCTCACCGGTCGAATACGTGGTCTGTTTAAAAGCGCCGCGCACCTCTTTTTGCTCGCATTCGGTGTCGAGTTAATCGCGCTTGCTATTCCGTTTCAGCTTCAATGGACTATCGATAGCATCATTCCCACAGGTGACAGCCGTCTATTGATAGTCGCCGCAATAGCATTCGCGATGGCTACATTATTACACTCTCTCCTAACGATCGCACGCGGTTGGCTGGTCAGCTGGCTCGGGGCTGCAATCAATTCGCAGTGGATTACCCACCTGTTCTCACACTTGCTAAGGCTGCCAACATCCTTCTTTGAAAAGCGCTCTGCCGGGGATATCCTTACTAGGTTCTCTTCCATCTACGCGATTCAGAACACCCTTTCATCTGCGTTCGTCTCGGCTGTGTTGGACAGCGCGTTCGGATTGTTGGCGCTTGGGATTCTCGTGTATTACAGTCCTTCTTTTGCGGGAATCGCGCTTGTCGTGATCGTTGCCTACTTTGTAATTAGGCGCGCCATGTTTCGCAAGCTATGGGAGGCAAACGAGCAGAACGTGGTTTACATGGCTAGGCAGCAGTCGGAGATCATAGAGTCGATTCGGGGAATTAATTCGATCAGGCTAGCTGGCATTGAGCCGTTACGGAGGAGCCGTTTATCCGATGCAGCGACAGAGGCTTGCAGGCGGTCAATGGAAGCTCAACGCATTAACGAGACATCATCCGGTATAAATGTTGGGCTTTTTGGGCTGCAGAAAGTGGTGCTTTTGGCGTATGGTGCCAACCTTGTGGTCTCAGGCCAATTTACGGTCGGCATGTTGGTTTCAGTCATAACTTTTGCTGATCAGTTTACGACCAAGTCAACGGCATTCATCGATAAGATCAACGAGCTCCAACTTGTAAAAATGCATCTCGAGCGACTGTCGGATATTGCGCTCGAAGAGCCGCTGCCATTGCCGAAACCATATTCGGGCGAGGCCCTTCTTGACGATTCCATTCGATTTGTTAATGTTGGATTTCGCTACTCTCAAAGTGATCCATGGATACTGAGAGGTTTGAGCTTCACGATAAATTCTGGTGAATCCGTTGCCATTGTAGGTAGAAGTGGTTGCGGAAAGTCCACCTTGCTTAAGCTTCTGTTGGGCCTCGACGTTCCCACCGAGGGACATATAGAGATTGGTGGGCAAAAAATTGATAGTGAAAGCGTGCAGCGAGTTCGAATGGTCATGTCGACCGTTCTTCAGGATGATAACTTGTTCGCTGGAACAATAGCCGAAAACATCTCTTTTTTTGACGGTGACGCATCAATTGATCAGATTGTTGACGCCGCAAAGAAGGCGAACATTCACAACGAGATCTCAAACATGCCGATGGGGTATGAGAGCTTGGTCGGCGACATGGGGAGTGCACTGTCGGGTGGGCAGAAGCAAAGGGTTTTGCTTGCCAGGGCGCTCTTTAGAAGGCCGCGAATCCTCGTTCTAGATGAGGCGACAAGTCATCTGGACAAGCACTCAGAGCAGATTACCAACGAGCACCTAAGGACGCTAAACGTCACCAGAGTTGTCGTGGCACATCGTCAGGAAACCATCGACCATGCTGATCGCGTAATTGACCTTACGGCATCCCGCGATGATGGCGAAAGCGAGCCTCTCTCCAAGGCGGGAAAGGTTGCTGCACGGAACTGAACCGCCCCGGGATTTCGGGAGGCTCCAACTCTTGAGAAGATGGAGCCATGAGCAAGACGAAATATTCACCGGAAGTGCGAGAGCGGGCGGTTCGTCTGGTGCGGGAGCATCAGGGCGAGTACGGCTCGCAGTGGGCGGCGATCGAGTCGATTGCCGGGAAGATCGGCTGTTCGGCGCAGACGCTGTGCAACTGGGTGCGTCAGGCCGAGCGTGATGCCGGCAAGCGTCAGGGGCTGACGACGGACGAGCGGACGCGGATGAAAGCGCTGGAACGCGAAGTGCGCGAGCTGAGGCAAGCCAACGAGATCCTGCGCAAGGCCAGCGCGTATTTTGCCCAGGCCGAGCTCGACCGCCGCTTCAAGCCCTGACCACGTTCGTGACCGAACATTGCGATGTTCACGGGGTCGAGCCAATCTGCAAGGTGCTGCAGGTTGCCCCGTCGACGTATTACCGCCACGCGCAGCGGGAAGTGGACGCGAACTTGCGCCCGAAGCGCTGGTGGAAGGACCAGGCGCTGCGCCCGCAGATCCGGCGGGTATGGGAGCAGAACCGACAGGTGTACGGGGTGCGCAAGGTCTGGCTGCAGCTCAAGCGCGAGGGCTATGCGGTGGCCCGCTGCACGGTGGAGCGACTGATGGGCGCACTTGGCCTGCGCGGCGTGGTGCGGGGTAAGGTGGTGAAGACCACGGTCGGCGACAAGCGGCCGTGCCCGCTGGACAAGGTGAACCGGCAGTTCCATGCGCCGTCGCCAAACCGACTGTGGGTCAGCGACTTCACCTACGTCTCGACCTGGGCCGGGTTCGTGTACGTGGCTTTGGTGATCGACGTGTACGCACGGCGGATTGTGGGCTGGAAGGTGTCGCAGACGGCGCACACGGACTTCGTGCTGGACGCACTGGAGCAAGCGTTGCATGCGCGGCGGCCCACCGAAGGCGGCCTGATCCACCACTCCGACCGCGGCGTGCAGTACGTGTCGATCCGCTACACCGCGCGGCTGGCCGACGCCGGGATCGAGCCGTCGGTGGGCAGCGTGGGCGATAGCTACGACAACGCGCTGGCCGAGACGATCAACGGGTTGTACAAGGCTGAGGTGATCCACTGGCGCTCATGGCGCAATCGCCGGGACGTCGAACTGGCCACCCTGGATTGGGTGGACTGGTACAACCACAAGCGATTGCTGGGGTCGATCGGGAACATTCCGCCAGCGGAAGCCGAAGAGGCTTACTATCGACAACAGGCCGGTTACGTCAAAGCGGCGTGACTCAAACCAAACGGCCTCCCAACTTCCCGGGGCGGTTCAGCACGGCATTTTCATAGCGTTGCAGTTCTTCTTGCGTGGATACTAGCTCGCGCCGGTAATACCCCAGCACCGCCCAGCCAACGAGAAGCACCAGCAGTAGAATCGCGCCTGCGGCACCGAACCACATCCATACCGTCTTGTTCGCCTTTTGCAGTTGCGCAGACGTGGCCGATACGTCGCGGTCGTACTGCGCCGCGACGGGAGCCACCGCGTTCCTGGCTTCCTTGGCGATCTGGGAACTGGCATCGCCGACAATGCCATCAACCCGGCGATGTACCTGTGCGACTTCGCTTTGTAGCGACTGCATCCGCTGATCGAAAGCGGCTTGCATGCGCGCTTCGCGCTGCTCGAATTTTGCCATCAGCGCGGATTGCAGCTTGAGCGTGTTCTGCAACGACGACAAAAGTTCCGACAGTTGGTTCTCGCTAGACATGAATGGCCTCAGTGATGGTGGGAGTTAGCGTGTCATCACTGGGCCCTGTACTTGGCGGGCCATCTCTTGCTGCTGGAGTTCTTGCCTTTGCTCGAAGGCCACCAGCTCGCGCCCCCATTGCTCATACGCTTGCACCAGCTGCGATTGCTCGATCTGGGCATTTACCCGGGCGAATTCAACTCTGATTCGCAACGCTGTTAAGGACCTCCTCGGAGAAGACTTCGAGGGGCGTTTTGAATCCGAGTATCTTGCGCGGACGATTGTAGAGCCGCTGCTCGATCCATCGTAGGTGCGCATCGGCGATGGTGCTGAAATCGGTCTGTCGTGGCAAGTACTGGCGCGTCAACCCGTTGGCATTTTCGTTGCTGCCTCGCTGCCATGCGCAGTACGGATCTGCAAAGTAGAAATCACTCTGCAGGCAGGCTGCAATGAGCCGATGGTCAGCAAACTCCTTGCCATTGTCGGCGGTGAGGGTGTGCACCGTGTGGCGTAGGCGGCCCAGGCGCTGGACGATGGCGTTGCGTACGTTCTCGGCGGTGCCGTCAGGCGAGTAAGCCAGCAGATGCAGGCGACTGCGGCGTTCGGTCATGCTGACCACCACGGCCTTTCCGTGTGAGGCCCTGATGGTATCCAGCTCCCAGTCACCGATGCGGCTGCGTTGCTCCACCACGCTTGGGCGCTGTGTCCAGCTGCGCCGATGTGTCAGCTGCCCGCGGCCATCGCGCACGCCCCGCCGCCGGCGCTTGCGGCGGCGCTTGCGTCGATGCGTGAACAACTGACCACCGCGCTTCTGGTCGGCGTAGATGTGCCGATAGATCCATTCGTGACTGGCCAAGCCGGTGCGACCGGCAATCTGTTCCGGGCTGAAGTCCTCGCCCAGCAAGATCTCGATCTGTGCGATGCGCTCAGCGTCGATGCGTGGACGCCGGCTGGCCCGTGTGCGCCGATGCTCACTGAGGCGCTGCGCGTGATCTGGCAGATACTGCCGAGCGTGCTGATTGCGGCGCAGTTCGCGGCTGATCGTGCTGGGCGCGCGCTCCAACACACTGGCGATGGCACGCATCGACATGCCGGTTTCATATAACGCATGTAGACGGTATCGTTCTGCTAGGTCCAGGCGGCTGGATGACATGGGCAACTCCACTTGGCGGTGAAGTCGTTCAGGTCAGGTCGCCTGGACCACTTCACAACCGTTGGTGTTGCGAATCAGAGTTGAAGCCGCCCCGAGAAATCGTAACGTCGTCGTCAGCGAGCAGCGCGGCGGCCAGTCGGTCGAGGTCTGGATCGCCGGTACTGAAAGCCTGCTTGCCTTGCTGCATTCCGTCAGGTTTTGCGTTATAGCTGCTATCGAAATAGCCTGATCGAGATTTTTCCTTCTCGTTAGGATCAAGGGGGACAACGGGCTCGCCCGAGTGGGGAGGCTTGATCTTTCGATCATCGTCATCACGCCACTAGCTTGCCGTCGAACGAATAGCCACTCCGGTTGGAGGCTAGACCAACGTCCTGATACAGGTTTTCGCCAAAATTGGGCGCGTCCACCTGCTGCCCATTCTTGTCTAGCGGCAGCGATGGTTTTATGTCTGCCGCTTTCAACAAAAGGCCTGTCACGCCGTTGCTGTTGTTGTACAGCGGCGAATATTCGAGCTTGGCGTCGTCAATTTGCTGCCCTGCCGTCAGGGCCGAATGCAGCCTCTTTTCAAGCTCTTGATCCGTCCCTTTCCAGACGACCGCACGCTCATGCTTTTCGCCCGGAAGCGGCCAGTCAGCGGCGACTTTCTTCCGAACTACAATCTGCCCTTCAGGGTCTCTGACGAGTGAGGGGTCATTGGGGTCAGCTTGATCTTTAGGTAACGGACGGTCGGGGCCATTCGGTTGTTTTTGATAGACGGCGGTGTATGGGGGAATGTAAGGGTCAGAGTCAAAACGAATGCTGCCAAAGTTGTCGGAGCCCAGCAGCGTGCTTCCCGCAAAATTGGCAAGATCATTGCCTTCCGCACGCGCATCCGGGCCACCGCGCAGGACGGTTTGACTGCCGTCCGATCGCTCGAAGAGAAGATAGGTATGCCGCTGATCGATGCCGACTGGGCTTGCCCCCACGATGATTTTGGCTTGGTCGTCTGGCATTTCTTACTCCTCACGGTCTCCAAGCGACCGCGACGCTCGGAAGTTGCTGACTGTAGAGCCATCTCTTGAATTCAGTGTCACGGTCCATGCGTCTGGCTTACGTGGTGGTGGCACAAATCGCAGCTTTGGTGGCGGGATTAGATAAAAGCAAACCACAGACGACTGCGCGTCAAGCGATAGGGGCATTGTCGCCTCACAAGTAAAGCCCGACGCCGTGAGCTTCTGTACTGCGTCCGCAATGGCAGTGCTCGGAGTGATCCAAGCTGCAAGCTGTGCTTTGGCGTCGGCGACGGATTGCATTGGCTTGAAAACATCGGAACCGGGCTCATCGGCATCACTCATAGCGGTGCATCCTGTCGCAGTTGATAGGGAAGCCAAAAAAAGCAGGAGGGGTCTGAAAAAGCCTGTAGTCGGTCTATGCACCATAGCCCACCATCCCTATGTGAATACCTGATCCAAGGATACGATGAAATGCTAAGTTCTGGCATTGAGCGCCGGATTCCAGGGAGCCCATGTGTGAAGTTGACGTTAAAACGCCTTCCCGCACCATAGCGAACCGCACGCCTCGCCACGTCTTAGCCCTACAGCCCTGATGCGATCAAGAATGACCTCCACGCGAGCCGGATATTTTGATTGATTATGTTTAAGCGATTCCACAAGCAACGAAGTGAGGTAAATTTCGATGACCGGCTCATAGTCCATGGGCTTGGCGCACCGAGTCCTTCGATCCGCCAAGCCCTGCCTTCGTCGGGGATACCTTGATGGGCGGCATGCATTTGGACATCGCTCCATTCTGACCTAGCGACGTTCATCCCAATGGAGCGATGTATATTTCTGAGTCAGCGTTGGAATTCACAGCGACGCCAGCGTCGGCCGCCTGCCGATCGGCGTGATACGACGAGCGCACCATCGGCCCGGAGGCGACATGGCTGAAGCCGAGCGCATTGCCGTACTCCTCCAGCGCCTTGTACTCCTCCGGCGTCCAGTAACGCATCACCGGGTGATGGTGCGGGGTCGGCTGCAGGTACTGGCCAATCGTGATCATGTCCACATCGTGCGCGCGCAGGTCGCGCAAGGTGGCCTGCACCTGCTCCATCGTCTCGCCCAGGCCGAGCATGATGCCGGACTTGGTAGCGATGGACGGATGCTGCGCCTTGAAGCGCTGCAGCAGGGTTAGCGACCACTGATAGTCGGCGCCTGGACGCACGTTCGGGTACAGATCCGGCACGGTTTCGATGTTGTGGTTGAACACGTCCGGCGGGCTCAGCGCCAGGATCTCCAGCGCGCGGTCCATGCGGCCCTTGCCGCGGAAATCCGGGGTCAGGATCTCGATGCGGGTCTTGGGCGAGCTAACGCGAATCGCCGCAATGCAATCGACGAAATGCTGCGCACCACCGTCGCGCAGATCGTCGCGATCCACGCTGGTCACCACCACATACTTCAAGCCCATGTCGGCAACGGTCGTCGCCAGGCTCGTCGGCTCGCTGGCGTCCGGTGGCTTGGGCCGGCCGTGTGCCACGTCGCAGAACGAGCAGCGCCGCGTACACACCTCGCCCAGAATCATGAAGGTGGCGGTGCCGTGGCTGAAACACTCGTGGATATTCGGGCAGCTGGCTTCTTCGCACACCGTGACCAGGCGGTTTTCGCGCAGCTTGGCCTTGAGGTTCTGCACCGCGTTGCCGGAAGGGATTCGCACGCGAATCCACGACGGCTTGCGCAGCACCGGCGCATCGACGAACTGCACCGGCGAGCGATTGATCTTGTCGCCACCGATCTGCTTGACGCCGGTCTGCAGGGGCGCAGACGCGGCGGTATCGCCGGAGACGACCTGCAAGGGGATGGAACGGGCGGTAGGCTGGGTCATGGATAAGGGGCGCTCAGGCCAGAAGCGAAAGGTCAGGCAACGCGTAACCGGGCTGCAACACGAGACCGAGCTGGCGCGCCAGCTGATCGAGCAGCACCGCCTTGACGGCGTCCATCCCGGAGGGGCCACCCAATTCTAGCACCGAGGTCACCTGCAGGCCCTCGTAGCCGCACGGGTTGATGCGGTGAAAAGGCTCCAGGTCCATCGCCACGTTGAACGAAAGCCCGTGGAAAGCGCAGCCGCGCCGCACCCGGATACCAAGCGCGGCGATCTTGGCCCCACCGACATACACGCCGGGCGCGCCGTCGCGGCGCTCGGCGACGATGTTCCATTCGTCCAAGGTGTCGATCAGCGCCTGCTCGATCTTGCACACGTAATGGCGCACACCAATCTTGAGCCGGCGCAGATCCAGCAGGGGATAGACCACCAACTGACCGGGGCCGTGATAGGTGACCTGACCGCCGCGATCAACCTGCAGCACCGGAATCTCGCCCGGCGCCAATACGTGTTCGGGCCTGCCCGCCTGGCCGAGTGTAAACACCGGCGTATGCTCTAGCACCCATAGTTCGTCGGCGGTGTGCGCATCACGCGCATCGGTGAAACGCTGCATCGCACGCCACACCGGCGCGTACTCCTGCCGACCGAGATCGCGTAGTTGTGCCGGCAGGCTCGAGACGGCTCTAAGCGCTGGCTCGGCCGCTACAGCGTCCACTTCACTTCCGGGTGGTCGCGCAGGGCCTGATGGGCCGCGTCGAACTGCTCGCGGCTATCGGCACGAAAGCCGATCTTGACCGAGACATATTTGCCGCTGGACGAATGCTTCCAGCTGATGCTGTCTTCCAGCAACTCCACGCCGGTAACGGTGAGCAGACGTGGAAGTTCGGTTTCCAGCCCGCGTTCGGCCGTGCCCATGGCGCTGAGCTCGAAGGTGCCGGGAAATTGAAAGCCTTGATCGGGGTGGTCGGTGCTGATTTCCATCTATCCATTATTGGGTCGGTGGTGGATAAACCCAAGCTCTGCCCAGCCAATCGATGAGATTGCCTGGGCCTTGATCATGTGGGGAATCCAAACTTTTTACAAAGTTACGCAGTTACATTGCTGGGTCAAATACATTGCTGGGTCAAACAAATCTACATGTGAATGGTGTTTTGCACAGAATGAGGCAGCTGCGGAACACTTCACGCGGCGCAGCAGCGACCGCAGGCACCTTTGCTGAACACCGCCCCTCCTCAACTCTCCAGGCCCTCCATGCACCGACCGCGCGCATTGTCTGCTGCCCTGCTGTTTTGTCTTTCCGGGCTTTCGATGCCGGCCCTGGCGGCTGACCGGTGCGATTCCAGCACACTGGGCCGCACCCCGCAGGCGGTGAACTTCCGGGTGGATAACGACCTGTTCGGCGGTGAGGAGCAGGACCAGGGCTATTCCAATGGCGCGGTGCTAACGCTGGTGTCGCCCAACCTGGTCGATTACACCGACGACCCTTGCTTTCCGCACACCGCGCGCTGGGTCAACAGCTATCTGGAACGCCTGCATCCGGGCGAGTTCGATCAGCAAAACATGGTGTTCTCAATCGGCCAGACGATCTTCACCCCCACCGACTCCACCCGTCGCGACGTGATCCCGGAGGACCGCCCGTATGCGGGCATCCTACTGGCGAGCTTCGGTTACAACGCGCGCAACGAGGCGCATCTGCGCGCCACGCAGCTGCAGATCGGTGTGGTCGGCAAGTGGGCATTTGCGCAGCAAGCGCAGGATGCGATCCACGATGTGCTAGGCGATAAGAAATTCCAGGGCTGGGACAACCAGCTGCATAACGAGCCGCTGCTCAACTTGGTGCATGAACGTATGCGCCGCTGGCCGGCAGATGCCGCGGCCAACGCGGACGGCTTCGGCTGGGATTTCATTTCGCACTGGGGCGGCTCGGTCGGCAACATGGCCACGCATCTGAATGCCGGCGGCGAAGCCCGCTTCGGCTGGAAACTTTCGGACGACTTCGGCAGCACCCCGACCCGCCCGGCCGGCGAAAACACCGCACCCAGCCGGCTCGGACGCGCTAGCGGCTGGTCGGGTCATCTATTCGTGACCACCGATGCGCGCTGGGTGCTGCGCGACATCACTCTGGACGGCAACACCTTCGGCAATAGTCACAGCGTGGACAAGCGCCCATTCGTCGGCGACGTCGGTTACGGCCTGGCGGTGATGTACGGCCGCTGGAAGTTTGCCCTCGTCCGCTACCAGCGCAGCCGCGAATTCGGCACGCAGCGCGAGACGCCGGTGTATGGGAGCTTCACGATCAGTCGGCTGCTTTGAGGGCGGGGATTGGGGAGTTGGGACTGGTCAGAGCGGGGCTGCAACGTGTTGTTCTCGTTCTCGTTCTTGCCAATTCCAAATGCCGAATCTCGAATCCCCGCAAAAAAGCCGGCTTTCGCCGGCATTTTTATTACGACTCCCACCACATCCAGAAGGCATCCCAGAGGCGCTTAAAGAATCCACCTTCTTCGACGGCGTTAAGCGCCACTAGCGGCGCCTGGGCGATGATCTTGCCGTCCAGGCTGACCTTGACCGTACCGATTTGCTGACCCTGCTTGATCGGGGCCTGCAGGTTCTTGGCTACTTCCATGCTGGGCTTGAGGTCGTTGTAGCGGCCGCGCTGCAGACTGACCAGCAGTGGTTGCGCCACACCAAGCCGCACTTCGTCCTGCTGCCCCTTCCACACCTTTTGCTTGGTTACGACCTTGCCGGGTGCATACAGACTATGGGTTTCGAAGAAGCGGAAGCCCCAGTTGAGCAGTGCCAGGCTGTCGTCGGCGCGCTGCTTTTCGGAGGTGTCGCCCATGACCACGGCCACCAGACGCTGATCGCCGCGCTTGGCCGAGCTCAGCAGGCAGTAGCCGGCTTCGGAAGTATGGCCGGTCTTGATGCCGTCCACCGCCGGGTCGCGCCACAGCAGCAGGTTGCGGTTGTTCTGCTTGATGGTGCCAACCTGGAATTCCTTGATCTTGTTGTAGGCGTAGGTCTCCGGGTAATCGCGCACCATCGCGCGGCCCAGCATGGCCAGGTCGTAAGCGGTGGAGTGATGGCCTTCGGCGCCCAGGCCGTGCGCGTTGACGAAGTGGGAGTCCTTCATACCGATTTTGCCGGCGTAGCTGTTCATCAGCGAGGCGAAGGCTTCTTCGCTGCCGGCCACATGCTCGGCCAGCGCGATCGCGGCATCGTTGCCGGACTGGATGGCCATGCCTTTTTCCATGTCTTCCAGACGTGCGGTCTGATTGACTGGAAAGCCGCTGTAGCTGCCGTCGGTGCCGGCGCCGCCTTCGCGCCAGGCGCGCTCGCTCATCATGACTTGGTCGTCACGCTTGAATTTGCCGTTCTTGATCTCGGCCGCGACCACGTAGGAGGTCATCACCTTGGTGATGCTGGCCGGGGCGAGCTGCTGATGGATGTTCTCACCGGCGAGCACTTGCCCGGTGGCGTAGTCCATCAGGATCCAGGACTTGGACACGGCCGGTGCGGGTGCGGGCGGAACCGGCACGACGGCCGGCGCAGCCGCCGCGGCAGGAGCCGGCGGCGGCGCGGGTGTCTGGGCGCAGGCCAGGCCGAAGGCGAGCGTGGCCACGGCAGCGGCAGCGAAGCGGAATTTCATTGAAGAACGACTCCTGACGGGCCCGAAGGCTGGGTAATGCAAAATTGTAAGGTGCGACGGCGATCAGGGCGACGCGTCATGAGGCGCGCGCGTCTGCGCAGTTCAGCGATGGCGGCAGAGCGCGCGTCAACCGCGGCCAATCAAAGCGAGCAGCTTGTCGGTGCGCGCACAAAGCGCGCCCTCACCAAAATGCCTTGAGAGTGCGTGCCGATTCCAGTCACCGGCAATATTCACCGGTGACGGGGCAGTCACTTGATCGTGCTCAATTGGCGACGATCTGTGGGCGACCGAAACCAAGACCGGCAATGCGCTGGGCGATTTCCGAGGCATTGGCGTGGTCGCGAGCATTCACGCGCAACCGCCACAAGGTGCGGCCGCCGCTGACGATGTCGCTGACGCTTGCACCGGCGATACCGGCCGAGGCCAGCTGCGACAGTGCGCGATTGGCGTTTTCGCGGCTGGCAAAACTGGCGACCTGCAGCAGGATGTCGCCCAATGCGGCTTCGGCCACGCTTGGCGCCTTGGCAGGCACCGGCTCTGTTTTGAGCGAACGTGCGGGCGCGCTGGCCGGCACTCTGACCACGGCAACGGCAACCGGCGCAGGCCATGCAGACGCAGCGGCCGGTGCCGGTGCCGGCGATGTCGCTCGCGGCGTGGCAGCTGCTGGCTTGCCGGCGGCCACATGCACGCCGTGCGATTTCATCCAGACATCGAAATTGTCGGCATTGCCGGGCTGACGCGAATCGGCCACCCGGTAGCGCCATCGCTCGCCTGCAGCATTGACCGGCGCAGTGGCAGCCGATACTGCTGCAGGCAAGGCAACCGTAGCCGCCGACGTTGTCGCCACCTCCTGCGACGGCAACGTGCGGGTAGGCAGACGCTGCACCAGCCCGTCGATCTGGCTGCCGTTTGCGGCCGGCTGCGCGGCCGCGACGGCCGTGTTGAATGGGGCCAGACCACTACGGCGCTTGGCCAGCAGATTGCCGTTGTCGGCTTCGGTCAGACCACGCACTTCGACGTTGCCGGTGCCCTTGCCGGTGATGCCCAGCTTGATCGCAGCGGCGTAGCTCAGATCGATCACGCGGCCATCGTGGAACGGGCCGCGGTCGTTGACGCGCACCACCACCGAGTCGCCGGTGTCGGTATTGGTCACCAGCGCAAAGCTGGGCAGCGGCAAGGTCTTGTGGGCGGCGGTGAAGGCGTACATGTCGTAGACCTCCTTGTTGGAAGTCAGCCGGCCGTGGAACTTGCTGCCGTAGTAAGAAGCCGTGCCGCGTTCGACATAGCCGCCAGGGCCGTCCATCACCACATAGCGCTTGCCCAGCACTTCGTACGGTGAGCGATTGCCCACCGCCGAGCGCGGCTCGTTTGTGACCAGCGGCTCAGGGATGCAGGCCACGTTGGGCACGTGATCCGGCGTGCTGTCCTCGACACCCGGTTTGTACAGGCCACCAGCGGTGTAGTCGCCGCGCGTGGACGGGTCCTCCTTGGCTGCCGCATACGGAGAGGTCGACGGACATCCGGTAGCGCTCCCCTTGCCTTCGACCTTGATGCCCTTGATGGTGCCACTGGGATTACTGTCGGCACTCTTCTTCGGTGCGCTGCTACAGGCCGCCAAGCCGAGCATCAGCGCCATCGGGATCAGCCACTTGGGGCCTGTCATGCTGTTCATGCAGGGGGTAACTCCTTGCCGGCGATGGCCTCGGACAGCTGGAACACTGCCATCGCGTACATCTTGGAAATGTTGTATCGGGTGATCGCGTAGAAATTCTGGAAGCCGAGCCAGTGCTGCTTGCCGTTGGCGTCATCCAGGGTGATCGGGGTGGCAGTACTGCCGGCCACCACCGGCGCATTAGGGTGATAGCCGCGCGCTGACAGGTCAGCAAGGGTGTACACCGGCGACCAATCGGTAGGGTTGAACTCCTCGCGCCCGGTCGCCAGCGTGGCAGGCACCGCAACCTCACCACCGCGCACCCAGCCGCCCTTCTTGACGAAGTAATTGGCGATCGAGGCAAACACGTCGTTGTGATCGGTGAACACGTTGCGCTTGCCGTCGGCATCGCCATCGACCGCGAACTGGCGGTAGCTGGACGGCATGAACTGCCCCATGCCCATCGCGCCGGCATAGCTGCCGATCAGCGTGGTGACGTCGAGTTGCTCTTCCTTGCCGAGAGCGAACAGCTGGCCGAGTTCGTCGCGAAAAAACAGCTCGCGGCGCACTTCGCGTTCGAGCTTGGCCGGGTCGCCGCTGCGCGGATAGCGGAACGCCAGCGTGTAAAGCGCATCCAGCACGCGGTATTTGCCGGCGTTGCTGCCGTAGCTGGTTTCCACCCCGATAATGGCGACGATGACCTGCGCAGGCACGCCGGTGGCGGATTCAACCTTGCTCAGTTCGGCGCGGTGTTCTGCCAGGAACTTACGACCGCCGTCGATGCGCGCCTTGGTGATGAACATCGGCCGGTATTCGTTCCACGGCTTGACCCGCTCGGCCGGGCGCGACATCGCAGTCGCCAAAGCGTCCTTGAATTGCGCCTGCGCCAACACCGCTTCGATCCGGGCGGGGTCGATGGCGTATTTGGCGGCGGTGTCGCGCACGAAATTGGCGCGTGCGATCTCGAACGGTACCGGAGTCAGGTCGACCGGCGGCAGCGCGGGCGCTTCGGCAGCGGCGCTGACGGGCGCGACCGGCGTGCTCGGCGTGCTCGGCGGCTTGGCCGGAGGCGCGCTGGCGGTTAGCGGCGGGGACCGAGGGCTGGGCTGGGTCGCGCAGGCGACAAGGCCGAGGGTGAGCAGGCAGGTCAGAGTGCGTCGAATCATCGGCCGAGAGTAACAGAGATCAAATGAACTTCCAGCAATAAGACCATGAAACACAAGAATTTTAGCCAGCCACTTTTACGGCGATGGATTGGGAGGTGGGAAGTTGGGATTCGTGAGGTGCCTAGCCACGCGTAGAGTGCGCCGATGTCTGCTGATGCGTAACCGACCTGGAGTTGCCGAGTGATTGATGTCAGAGCGCCGAGGACGCGGTGTGTTTGGCGGCGATGACGTCCGGCCCGTGCTGTCTGCAGTAGGAAAGCCGATCCGATTGGCTGGCCGGTTCTTTCCAGCCATGTCGGTCCAGCCAGCAAGCGCGGCCGGGGAGCGGCCGCGCTTGATCGATCACAACGCCGGGAAGCGCGGCGCACCCGAGCAGGTGGGAACGCTGCCGCTGACTTGCACGACCGGCGTGGTGACGCCGGCACCGCTCGGCACGAGCATGCTGTTGCCCAGCACGATCTGCGCATTGCTGGCAGTGACCGATATGTTGTCGGCCACCACGTTGGCCAGCACCAGATCCAGAGGCGTCTGTGCGTCGTAGCCCTTCAGGATCCAACCCTTGCCGCCGACGCCATCCGCGGCGCGCAGCCCGTTGACGACGATGTCGCTGAAGCTCGGCTTGGTGCCGCCTCGGCCGCCGGAGGAATAGAACGGATTGATCACCAGCGGGCTGGTCACCCCGTACAGGCAGGTATTGCGATAGGTGACCATGCTGACCGGACCGCCCTTGGCGATGCTGGTTTTGATCCGCAGACCGTTGTTATCGGTGCTGCGATTGCCGGCGTCGTCGGTGGACACGATGACGTTGTTGTCGACCAGCACATTGCTGACGCCGTACATCACTTCGCTGCCGATCGAAATGCCGTGCGTGGCATAACACCGCGAGTTGCGCACGGTGATATTTGCCGACCTGGACGCGATGGTCTTGATCGCCACGCAATCGTCTCCGCTCATCACATCGCTATCGTGGATGGTGGCGTTGAGCACGCTATCCAGATCCAGGCCATCGGTGTTGGGGCTGGTCGCCGGCGACTTCACCCGCACACCCCAGACGGTCAGGCCATCGAGGATATGCGCAAAGAAATGAAAGTACGCCGCGTTGATCAGATTGACGTTGTAGAGCGTAAATGCACTTGAATTCTGCACCTTGATCAGGTCCGGGCTGTTCTGCACCTGGCCGGAGGCCTTGGCCTTTTCGCCAGACTCCCACCAGGTGGTGCTCTTACCGAGCATGGTCAGATCGCCGCGGCCGTCGATGGTGCCCTGATGCTCGCCACTGCGCACGCCCATCACGCCCGACCTGGAGCCTTTGATGCTGATCAGTGGCAAACATCCACCGCTCTTGGAGCCGGCAGTACCGCAACCGCTGCCGTAATCGGCCGGCTTGCGCGAGCCGTACAAGGTGACACCTTGATCGATGACCAAGGTGACGCCCATGGGAATCAACAACGGGCCCGTGAGAAAAGCGTTGCCGGAGCCAGCTTTCAGCAGCACACTGCCGTTCTTTCCCGTGCAGGCGGAGAGCGCGGCCTGGATGGTCCTCGTATCGGGCGGTGCGCTTTCCGATGCAGCGTCGAACAGGCGCCCGCTCGGCGTGTGGCTGGCACTCACCGACTGGCAGATGGCAGGAATCGCCGGCTCGGAGACAGCGCGCGTATCGCCCGACGCAAGCGTGATAGCGCCGGCCTGTGCGGCAAGCGTAAGACAGACACCGCCGATGGCGGTGGTTAGCAGTTTCATGGAAGAGGTCACCTGTAAAAATGAATTAGCGCGTGCCTGCTGAAGCAACGCGATCCGGGTGCGAAACACACCGCGGAGTGGCGGACTCTACCTTTCGATACACATGCGCACAAAGGGCGAACGAACCGGACGCCGTACGAACGAAGGGCAATGCGCTGGTGTGTCGGCACTGCAATGCAGCGCCCAGAAATGCAGCGCCCAGAACGGTGCGCAATAAACGAATCGTCAGCGAAGCGACACGTGCGTGTCATATGGCGCAGGTTCGATGCCCTGCCCTATGCGAGCAGCGCGGGCTCAGTACCCATGCACCGGGCGATGCGTCTTGACCGCCATCACCAGGCCCAATCCGGCCAGCAGCGAGACCGCCGAGGTGCCGCCATAACTCATCAGCGGCATCGGCACGCCGACCACCGGCAGCAGGCCGGAAATCATGCCGCCGTTGACCAATACGTAGACGAAGAACCCCAGTCCGGCAGCACCAGCGACCAGGCGCGAATAGGTGTCGCGCGCTTGCGACGCGATCCACAGGCAGCGACCGATCACGATCAGATACAAGGTCAGCACGGTGGCTACCCCGATCCAACCGAATTCTTCGCTGAGCACCGAAAATGCAAAGTCGGTGGTTTGTTCGGGAATGAAGTTCAGATGCGACTGCGAGCCCAACCCCCAGCCCTTGCCTTCCAGGCCGCCAGAGCCGATTGCGATCTTGGACTGGATGATGTTCCAACCTGCACCCAGAGCATCGTTCTCGGGGTTGAGGAACATCATGATGCGGTCCTTCTGGTACGGGCGCAGCAGCCAGAACCAAGCAACCGGCGCGGCCGCGGACACACCGCCCACACCCACCGCCACCCACCACCACGGCAGGCCGGCCAGCAGCAACACGAACACGCCGCTGGCGGCGATCAGCACACCGGTGCCGAAGTCCGGCTGCAACATGATCAAGGCGGTGGGCACGCCGATGATCGCCCCGACCACCAGCACGGTGGAGATGCGCGGCGGCAACGGCATACGGTGCAGATACCAGGCCGCCATCATCGGCAGGCTGATCTTGAGCAGCTCGGCCGGTTGCAGATAGAACACTTTCAGGTCCAGCCACTGCCGACCGTATTTACCGGTGCCCAGCGCGAACACCGCCAGCAGCGGCAGCATCGACAAGCCATACACCCACGGCGTCCAGGCACGCAGGCGCAGCATCGACATGCGTGAAATGCCCCACATTGCGACGAAACCGACAATGAAGCGGATGCCCTGCGCCATCACCAGATGATTGCCGTTTGCAGCGCCGCTGGCGCTTTTGAGCACCGACAGGCCGATCACCATCAGCGCAGCCAACGCCAGGCACAGCACCCAGTCCAGACTACGCGTCAAGCGCGCGACCATGTCCACCAACCAGCGCAGGATGTCACTCAATGGTCGGTCTCCTGAACCACGTCCGGCACATCCGGCACCACCGGCTGCGCAGGCGTATCGGGATCCAGCGCCACGGCGGTCTGGCCGATCACCACAGGCAGCTCGTCCAGCGGGGCGGCAGCCGCGTCGCCGGCTTGGCGCACATCGGTGGCGCCGGCTTCGAACTGGTTGACGCCCACGGCAGTCATGCCGAGTTCGCTATCCAGCGGCTCCAGGCCGGCGGGCATCTTGCCGAGCAGCCAGGCGTCGAAAATCTTGCGCGCGATCGGCGCCGCCGAGCTGGTACCGAAGCCACCGCCCTCCACCGCCACTGCCACCGCGATGACCGGATTGTCGGCCGGTGCGAAACCGACAAACAAGCCGCGGTGACGCAGATGCATGGGCAGGCTGCGCGGGTCCACCGCCGCCGCCCCTTTACGGCTGACTACCTGCGCGGTGCCGGTCTTGCCGGCCATCTGATACGGTGCGCCGGGGGTAATGGCATAAGCGGTGCCGCCTGGGCGCATGGTGTCCATCATGCCTTCGCGCACCACCTGCAAATGCGCCGGATTCGGGCTGATCGGTTTGCCCGGCGGCTGGATCATCGGCTGCCACGGGTGATCGAAGCCGGTGCGCTCTTCCAGCACCAGATGCGGGCGCAGCAGCAAGCCGCTGGCGATCCCAGAAATACCGCGCACCAGCTGCAGCGGGGTGACCTTCCAGTCGCCCTGGCCAATGGCGATATTGACGGTGTCGCCGGGATACCAGCGCTCCTTGCGGGTTGTGTACTTGTAGGCCGGCGACGGCAGGATGCCGCCTATTTCGCCGAGCAAGTCCACCCCGGTGGGTTGACCGAAGCCGTACTGGCCCAGGTAACGGTCGAAGCGCTCGATGCCCATGTCCACCGCCAGGCGGTAGTAATAGGTATTGACCGACTGGGCGATCGACTTGCGCAGATCGGTCCAGCCATGCCCGCCGCGGTGCGAGTCGCCCCAGCCGCGACTGACGCCGGGCAGATAAAACATGCCGGTGGACAACACCCTGTCTTCCGGCCGGCGCAGGCCGCTATCCAGGCCGGCCAGCGCGATCAGCGGCTTGAGCGTGGAGCCCGGCGCCACGCCTCCCAGCACAAGCCGGTTGAACTGCGGCCGCGACGGGTTGTCGTTGAGCATGCGGAAATCGGTGTGCGAGATACCGTTGACGAACAGATTAGGGTCGTAGCTGGGCAGGCTGACCATGCCCAGAATCTCGCCGGTGCGCGGGTCCATCGCGATCGCCGCACCTTCGTGTTCGCCGAATGCGGCCACCATCGCACGCTGCAGATCGGCGTCTACCGACAGACGCAGGTCGGCACCCGACTGCGGCGCAACCCAGCCGACGGTGCGGATCGCGCGGCCCTGCACATTGGTTTCGACCTGTTCGTAGCCGACCCGCCCGCGCAGATCCTGTTCGTAATAGCGCTCCAGCCCGGATTTGCCCATGTGGGTGAGCGCGGCGTTGCCCTCGCCCAGAACCGCAAGGTCTTTTTCGTCGATGCGACTAACGTAGCCGATGATATGCGCGAACAACGGACCGTACGGGTAACGTCGGGTCAGATAGGGCTCTAACTCAACGCCGGGAAATCGCCAACGCTCCAGCGCGAAGCGCGCCATTTCCTCATCGCTCATGCGCAACCTGAGCGTCACCGGCAGGAAGCTGCGGCGTGCGCGACGCTCGCGATTGAAGCGCTCCAGATCCTCTGGCGAAATCGGGATCACCTTGCCCAGCGTGGCCAACATGGCATCCATGTCGGTGACCTTGTCGGGAGTTACATCCAGCCGAAATGCCGGGACGTTTTCGGCCAGTAGCCGGCCGGTGCGGTCGTAGATCATGCCGCGCCCCGGCACCACCGGCTTGGGCTTGATGCGGTTGGCTTCCGAGCGCGTAGCGTAGACCTGGTGATCGAGCACCTGCAGCTTGAAATACCAGCCACCCAGACCGACCAGACACACCACCACCATCACAAAACCCAGCACCGCACGCCGACGGAACTGCTCGGCCTCCGCATGTGGGTTCTTGGGGTGACGGCGACCGTGCATGGCTTACGTCTTGCTCCGCTTGCCCAGCCGCACCGCGTCCAGCAAGACGAACAACGGCGGCCACAGCGCCATGCCAAGCAGCGGCGCCCACCAGTAACTCCACGGCAGGGTCGGCTCGCCGACGACCAGATGCACCGCCGAAGAGACGATGCGGTCGTTAAGCAGCAGCCCGCCGATCGCCAACGCCTGTTGAGACACAGGGAAAAAGCGCATCCGCGCGCGGAAGCGCTGCAGGATGAAGGTCATGATCACCAGCCGCAGCGCCTGCTCGCCGAGCAGCCCGCCGTACAGCAGATCGGCCAGCACGCCGGCCACGAAAGCGATACCCAGGCCGACCCGATCCGGCTTCTCGATCACCCAATACGCCAGCACCAGGGCCAGCCAGTAAGGACGCAGCGGCTGTACCACCATCGGCAAAGGCAGCAAGCCCAGCACCAACGCGATGAGGATGCTCGCCGGCAGGATCCAGGTGTTGCGCATGCGGGTCATTGGTCCGTCTCCGATGGGGACGAACGGGATTGGGAGTTGGGGGTTGGAGATTGGGCAGGAGCGATGCTTTGCGGCGGTGCAGTTGCTGCGCCCTGGTTGTTGCGGGGCCGGGAATCAGGAATCGGGAGTGGCGAATTGGCAGCAACAGCACCCTGCGACGATGCGGGTGCTGCGCCTTGTCCTGTCAATCGCGATGCTGGGATCGACACAGCGCTGTTGCCGGTAACCATTCCCGATTTCCCATTCCCGATTCCCGACAGCTTGGCAGGAGCAGGTCCCTGCGTCGGAACGGGGGCCGCCGCTTGTCCGGTCGGCATCGAAGACGGCATCGGTGCAGCGCCGTTGCAGTTGCAGTTGCCCATTCCCGCCCCAGCATTCCCGACTCCCGGCACCACGCGCAGCGGTTTACCGGCACGCAGCAACAGCACATCGCGGCCGCGATCGAGCTTGGCGGCGGGGGTGAGTTCGCCGACCAGGAAGGCGTGGGTGTCGTCTGGATGCAGTTTGGAGACCTTGCCGACCGGGAAGCCGGCCGGGAAGCGGCCCCCCAGACCGGAGGTGACGATGTCGTCGCCTACCTGCACGCCGGCGCTCAACGGGATGTCGCGCAGTTCGAGCCGGTCGCCGCGACCGTAGACGATCAGGCGCACGCCGTTGCGCGCCACGCTGACCGGCACGGCGTGGTCGGGGTCGGTCAGCAGCAGCACGGTGGAATGCAGCGGCGTCACTTCGATCACCTGGCCCATCAGGCCACCAGCATCGATCACAGCCTGGCCAAGCAGTACGCCATCGCGGCTGCCGGCATTCAGCAGCAGACGTTGCCTGGTAGGATCCAGATCGATATCCAGAATCGGCGCCAGCTGCACGTCGAGGCCGCGGCGCTCGGCCACGTTGAGCAGTTCGCGCAACTGCGCGTTGTCCAGCGCAGCGGTCTGCAGCCGGGTCAGCCGCGCATTGGCCACCAGCAATTGATTGCGCAGACCGCGGGTTTCTTCGACCAATTGTGCGTGTGTGGCGGCGTTGTCGCGCACCTGCGAGCCAATTCGCCCCGGCAGCCCGGCCACCGCCCAGATCGGCTGGATCAGCAGATTGGCCTGCATGCGCACTTGGCTCAACCAACCGCCGCGGCTATCGAGCGCGATCAACACGATCGCCAATACCAGATAAACCAGCAGCCGTAGCGTGGAGGTGACTTCGCCCGGACGGGAGGCGACGGGAGGACCGGCGTAGGAGGGCACTTTCAGGGCCGGGACGGGGGAGTGGGAATTGGGGAGTACAAGAGCGGTTGGCTGCTCTCGGTACGGCTAGGACTTGCACAAGCGGAACTGCACCGCAACCGGTCAGGGTCGGAGGCAGGGGACCGCTTTGCGAATCCCGAATGCCGATTCCCCAAGCACTCACTCTGGCGCGAAGAACTCATTGCCATGCATGTCCACCAGCTCCAGCGCACGCCCACCGCCGCGGGCGACGCAGGTGAGCGGGTCGTCGGCCACCTGCACGTGCAGGCCGGTTTCTTCGGAGATCAGGCGGTCCAGATCACGCAGTAATGCGCCACCGCCAGTAAGCACGATGCCGCGCTCGGCGACGTCGGCGCACAATTCCGGCGGGGTCTGCTCCAGGGCCAGCTTGACCGCGGAAATGATCCCCGACAGCGGCTCGTGCAGCGCTTCGAGCACTTCGTTGGAGTTGATCTTGATCATCTTCGGCACGCCCTCGGCAAGGTTACGGCCGGAAATTTCCATCTCCTGTACATCGTCCTGAGGGTAGGCGCAACCGATCTGCAACTTGATGCGCTCGGCGGTGGCTTCGCCGATCAACATACCGTGGTTACGACGCACGTAATTGGTGATCGACTCATCGAAACGGTCGCCGCCCACGCGGACCGACTGCGAGTACACGATGCCGTTGAGCGAAATGACTGCCACTTCGGTGGTACCGCCGCCGATGTCGATGACCATCGAGCCGCGCGCTTCGGTCACCGGCATGCCGGCACCGATCGCCGCAGCCATCGGTTCTTCGATCAGATACACGTCGCGCGCACCGGCCTCTTCCGCAGATTCCTTGATGGCGCGGCGCTCGACCTGGGTGGAACCGGCCGGCACGCACACCAGTACGCGCGGGCTTGGGCGCAGGAAGCGCGACTTGTGTACCTTCTTGATGAAGTGCTTAAGCATCGCTTCGGTATAGGTGAAGTCGGCGATGACGCCGTCCTTCATCGGGCGGATCGTGGTGATGTGTCCGGGGGTGCGACCGAGCATCTGCTTGGCCTCAGCACCGACTGCCGCCACCGATCGCGTGCCGCCGATCGCGCGGTCCTGGCGCACCGCAACCACCGATGGCTCGTTCAGCACGATGCCCTGCCCGCGAACGTAGATCAGCGTATTGGCCGTGCCCAAGTCGATGGACAGGTCGTTGGAAAACATGCCGCGGAGTTTCTTGAACATCGAGGGAATCGTTCCTGAGAGAGTCGCTCGCCCTGTCGACAATGAAGAAACAACTAGTCGAAAGTGGGCATAAAACGAAGTCCGCTAGCCTAGCAACCCCCCCCGGTACGGGCAAGGAAAAATCGGTTATCCCGGCACCGTTTTTATGTGCTGGTCACGCCGGGCATGACACGCGGTTGTGGCCCTGATCGTTCGCAGCCGTTACCCTTTGCGCCGCGGCGTTGGCCGTCCCGCCGCCATGCCGGCAACTGGCGGGTATTTCTTTACGCAAGGGCCTGACTCGATGTCCGCACTGATCTGTGGTTCCCTCGCCTACGACACCATCATGGTGTTCCCTGACCAGTTCAAGAATCACATCCTGCCGGACAAGGTGCACATCTTGAATGTGTCGTTCCTGGTACCGCGCATGCGCCGCGAGTTTGGCGGCTGCGCCGGCAACATCGCCTACAACCTGCATTTGCTCGGCGGCGCGCCGATCCCGATGGGCACAGTGGGCCAGGATTTCGGCCCATATCGCGAGCACTTCCAGACACTGGGCATCGACCTGTCGCGAGTGAAGATCATCGATGACCTGTTCACCCCGCAGGCCTTCATCACCACCGATCACGACAACAACCAGATTACTGCGTTCCATCCAGGCGCGATGATGCGCAGTTACGAAAACCACGTGAAAGATGTGCCGGGCGTGACCCTGGGCCTGGTTGGCCCGGACGGGCGCGAAGGCATGATCCAGAACGCGGAAGAGTTCGCTTCAGCCGGGATCCCTTTCATCTTCGATCCCGGCCAGGCGATGCCATTGTTCAACGGCCCGGAGCTACGCCAATTCATCGAGCAGGCCGACTACGTGGTGGTCAACGACTACGAGTCCAACCTGTTGCAGGAACGTACCGGCTGGAACGAAAAGGACATCGTCGCGCGCGTGCAGGCCTACATCACCACGCAAGGGCCGAAGGGCGCGTTGCTTCATACGCCGGAGAAGACCTACGACATCCCGCCGGCGCATGAGCGCCGCGTGGTCGACCCCACCGGCTGCGGCGACGCTTTCCGCGCCGGCCTGATCTACGGCATCCAGGGCGGCTACGACTGGCTGACGATCGGGCGCATGGGCAATCTGATGGGCGCTTTGAAGGTGGAGCATCCTGGCACTCAGAATCAACGGTTTGATTTCACCGAGTTCAACGACCAGTTCAAGCAGCAGTTTGGGTATGCGCTTTGAGTACAGCACTCACAGAGGCACAGCCGCAGAGCCAACGCTGTAATGCGCGTCGCTGCGAGTTTAGAGGCACGTTGAGACGGCACGGTCCACATTCGATTCGCCTGTGCTAAGAGCGGCTAACAAAACGTAGCCAGCAGTCGTCAGGTGGGTGCTCACGGCGCGCAGAAACCGGAGTGTACGTCTGGTACATGCCGATTCCGAGCACCGGCCGGCGCCCGCTTGGCGGTGAGCGCAGTCGTTTTGTTAGCCGTTCTTAGCGTCGATTATCAGCCTTTCGCCCCCTGTGTTTGATCCCAGGTTTTGAACGCGCTCATCAATGCCGGGGCTGAACGCCTAGCCTTTCCACTGCACAAGCAACTGCATGCAATCGTGCAGGCGCCAATCGGCAAAGCCAGGCCAGGGGTCGCCTGGGGTGTTGACCAGCACTGTGCAGGCGCCGACGGCGCGGCCGCAGGCAAGGTCGTTGTGGTGGTTGCCGACCATCACCAATGCCGCGCCATCCACCGACCAACGTCGTTCGAAATATTGCAGGCCGTCAGGTGCAGGTTTGGGTGCAGCTTCGTCGCGACCGACGATATTGTCCCAGGCGAACGCATCGTCCAGGCCAATCGCCTGTAACGTGACCTTCGCCAGTTCGCGTGCGTTGCGGGTGAGCATGCCAAGCCGACATCCGGCCGCTTGCAGTGCACGCACCAACTCCAGCGCGCCTGGCGCAGCACGTGCTGCCTGCGCAAGTGCACGCTCGTGGTCGAGTAACCACACGTGTTTGGATGCGGCTTGGTCGGCTGGCAGCGATGCCAGGTGATGCAGGATGTCGGCCTCGGGCGGGATCTCCAACGCCTGGCGGATCAGGGCAAAGTCGTGCACGGCTTCGGTCAGCGTGCCGTCCATGTCGAAGACCCAGTGGCGGTAGTCGGACAACGCCGGACGTACTGAACTGGCCATTGCGCCATCCATGCCTACTTCCAGCCCGGCATGTACGTGGCATCCAAGCCGCCCACTTCGAACTCTGCCGTGCGCGTGCCGCCTGCTTTCACCGGGAAAGCGACGCTGATGCGCTTGGCGTTACGCACCAACTTCCACAGTGCCTTGTCGTCGTCGATAAACATCGCGATCGCTTCGTCGGTATCTGGGCGATGTGCGGCCATCGCGCGCGGCGCGCCACCATCGGCCGAGACCTGCACCTTGCAGCCGCCATAGCAATTGAAGTCGCCAGCCTTGAGCACGAGATAGCTATGGCGCTTCCACTGCGGGTGATCGCGGAACACCAGGCTCACCGGCTTCGGGCCGCTGCCATCCACGTCCACACGCTGCTTGGCATCGATCATCGCCGAGCGCTGGGTGCCGCCCTTGGCAGGCACCTGCGAGTACTGCCACAACGCCTGCATGCGACGCAGTTCGCGCGCTTGCTCACCCTTGACCTTGATGGCGGCGTAGCCGGGCTGGACGCGCGCGGCCGCAGCGGTACCTGCGTAGCCCTCCAGCAGTGCGGCGCCATGCGCATGTGCCATGTCCCATTGCTCGGCCTTGACTGCTTCATCGTATTGCTTGGCGAGCGCATCGGCTTGGAGTTCTTTGGTCTGCGCCTGGGCGGTTACCTGCGCCTGACGTTGCGCGTCGCGATCGGTGCAGGCAGTCAGGGCAACGACGCATAAGGCCGTGCTCAGCAGATACTTCATCGTCGACTCCGGAAGGCATGGAAAACAGCGGCAACGATAACAGCCTGCCGTTGCAGATCGCCTGCATGACTGCAGGCGTTCGGAGTGCGGTGCGATGCAACGTGCGCGAGGATGTCCCTGACGGGGCGCGTCGCGCACATGGCGCGACCAGAGCCAAGCCCGCGGCGCATATCGCAATGCACGCGTCGAACAAAAAGGGAGCACGCGGCTCCCTTTTTGTCTGAACTCATTGTTTGAATTTACTGCTCAGCTTTCCGCAGCAGTTCATTGCTGTGCCGGTGTCGGTGCAGGCGCCGCAGCCTTGGCCTTGGCCAACATCTCAGCCACCGAGGCGGTGGTGATCGGGTGGTAGCCGGGCTTGGCCTTTTCGAACGCCTGTTCGGCGAAGGCGATGCCGTCCGGTGTCTTCAACAGTTCGGCATAGATCGGCAGCACCAGCTTGCGGCGACCGACGCGTTCGATGAATTGGCCTGCTGCCGCGCGCGCGGCGGTATAGCCACTACGAATCGCCAGCGGATACCAACGCATCGCGATTTCGCCATTCGACGTGCCGGTGAAGTGATACGCGTCATCCAGCTGCTTGAGCTGCTCCGGCTTCAAGGTCGCGCCAATGCCGCTGAGAAAATGTACCCATTCCTGCGTGCCCCATTCGCTGGTGACCTGCTGGCTGGGCAGCATGCCGCTGCCGCTCCAGGCGATGCGTGCGGTGTCCGCGATCGAGAAGCTGCGCGAACGTGCCTTGCTGGCGAATGCCGGGATGCCCGGCTGCGTCAACCATGCATCCACTTCGGCCACGCTCACCGCGTGGGGATGCTTGGCCAGCAAGTTCTTCTGCAGATAATCGACGAACTGGTCGGTAGTCTCGCTCTGGAAGGCATGATCGTCGAACCAGCCGCGCAAGAACGGGTCGAACACCTCGCGCCCGACACGCTGCTCCAGGAACTGCAGGAACCACGCACCCTTGACGTAGGCGACGTGATTCAAGGCTTCTTCGGGGTCGCGCTCGGCCAGCGACGGCAGTGCTAATACCTGGTCGGCCGGCGGCATGTCCTTCACCTCGGCCAGCAAATCGCCTTGGTCGATCTCGCGCTCCATCTCGGCCATCTCCGCGCCGTACAGCGCCTCGGTGATGCGGCTCTGCACGTAGGTGGTGAAGCCTTCGTTGAGCCAGATGTCCTTCCAGCTGGCATTGGTCACCAGGTTGCCGGACCAGCTATGCGCCAATTCGTGCGCGACCAATGAGACCAGCGACTTGTCGCCGACGATCACGGTCGGCGTGGCGAAGGTCAGCCGCGGATTTTCCATGCCACCAAACGGGAACGACGGTGGCAACACCAGCATATCGTAGCGGCCCCAGCGATACGGGCCGTAGAGTTTTTCGGCGGCACCGATCATCTTCTCGGTGTCTTCGAATTCCTTGGCGGCCTTTGCGGCCATCGCCGGCTCGGCCCACACGCCCGAGCGCGCGGAAATCGGCTTGAACACCACATCGCCTGCTGCAATCGCCAGCAGATACGAGGGAATCGGCTCTGGCATCTTGAAGCTGTAATCGCCATCGCGCGCGGCCTTGGGGTCGTTGTCGGCGCTCATCAGCACCATCACATCCGGGCGCGAGATCACATGCGCGCTATAGGTGAAACGCACGCTAGGGGTGTCCTGCAGCGGCACCCAGCTGCGCGCGTGAATGGCCTGCGACTGGCTGAACATGAAAGGCAGCTGCCTGCCTTCGGTCATCGATGGCTCCAGCCACTGCAGGCCTGAGGCGGTCGGTGCGGCGTGATAGGTGATCACCACCTTGGTCGGCTGGTTGGGCGCCTCGATGGTGAGCTTGCTGCCGAGGGTCTTGTCGGCCGGCGCCAATGCGAACTGCAGCGGCGACAGTGCGCCCTTGCCGTCATCGGCCTGCACCTGCGCAATGCTCAGCTCGCGCGTGTCCAGCACCAGTTGCTTGGCGGCCTTGTCCTTCCACTCCAGCGTGTAAGTCGCGGTGCCGCCGATCCGCTTGGCGTCGAAATCCAACTTCAGATCCAGCGCCAGATCCTTGATGGCAACCAAACGCGGCTGCGCGTACGAATTTTCGTCTTGATTACGGGCGTCTGCTTTCACGGGAGCGGTGGCGGTGGCGGCCGGCGCGGCGGCAGTGGACGCCGGCGGCGGGGAATCGTTGGAACAGCTGGCCAGCGCGATGGACACGGCCAGAGACAGCGACAGGAACGAGAAGCGCATCGACGGCACCACAGCGAGGCAATTGAGCACTTTAGCGCTCTTGGCCAATGCCTGCCCGTGCCATCGCTGGTTGCTCAGGTTACCGGATGACTGCGCGGCGTATCATGCCCATCGCGCACCAGACGCCGGCCGCCGGAGAACTTGGCGCGATACATCGCCGCATCGGCGCGCCGATACAGCTCGGTCGCATCCAGACCCTGCTCGCAGATCGCGCTGCCAGCGCTCACATGCAACGGCGCTTCATCGGCATCTTCGCGTTCGAGTATTGACAGCCATTGGTTGAACTTGAGCGTGGCTTCGTCTTCGCTGGCATGGATGCCGATCAAGAATTCGTCCCCGCCCCAGCGTCCGATCCAGTCCTGTGCGCCCAGCCAGCCGTACGCCGATTCCACCAGCCGCACCAGCACCCGATCGCCGGCCAGATGCCCTAAGCGGTCGTTGATCGGTTTGAGGTTATCCATGTCCAGCACGAACAACACGAACGGCCAGCCTTCGCGTTGCGAGGCGGTCATCGATTCGCGCATCGCCTGTTCGCAGCCGCGACGGTTCAAGGCTTCGGTCAGCGGGTCGAACAACGCATGCTTTTTGAGATCGCGCATGCTCGCATCGATGCCCCGCAAACTGCGATTGATCCTACGCAGCAGACGCCCCAGCTCATCGTCGCCATGCTCGGGTAAGGTAGGCAAGCGTTGATCGGCGTAATACGTGTCCAGCGCATCGGCGGCGATGCGCAGCGGCGCCAACAAGCGATAGAGCGCTGAAAGCGTCAACGCAGCGCCGGCCAAGGTGGCCAGCAACGCAACGATCACCACCGACCACAGCGGGCACTCACCCAACTCGTTTTGCAATGCCACCCACGCGATCAACAACAACAGCGGCAGATAGATGCCGGCAAAGATCACCACCAGTAGCTTAGCGCTGAAGGAGCGAGGAAACACGCGCGAGAGCCCAGCGTACAAGCGCATCCAACTCTCCGGCAAAAGGGCGCCTAGTGTCGCCGACAGTGCGTGGAGCCAAGGGGACAGAAGTCTCAGAAATTCGTTGGTGCGCGCCTGCGTGCATACAGCAACGGCACAGCAAGCGAACACATGCGCGATGTGCGCACGAAGTTCGGCGCGCGTTACACGCACCGAACTCAATCGGGGGGCGCGTATCGGGTCAGATCTTGTAGCCGGAGTGGATCGCCACGATGCCGCCGGTCAGATTCTTGTAATGGCAACGCGCAAACCCGGCATCGCCCATCATGCCCTTGAGCGATTCCTGCGGCGGATGCTTGCGGATGCTTTCGGCCAGGTATTGATAGCTGTCGGCATCGCGCGCGAAAAGCTGGCCCAGCTTCGGCAGGATCTTGAACGAGTGGAAGTCGTAGATCGGCTTGAACCAGTCGGCAGTGACTTCGGAAAATTCCAGCACGCGCGCCTGCCCCCCCACCTTCAACACGCGATACATCTCGCGCAACGCGGCGTCTTTGTCGGTGACATTGCGCAGGCCAAAGGAAATGGTCACCAGATCGAAGCTCTGATCCGGGAACGGCAGCGCCTCGGCATTGCATTGCACATAATCGAACCCGGACACCAGCCCGCGGTTGGTCAGGCGGTCGCGGCCCACCGTCAACATGCCGGCGTTGATATCGCCCAGCACCACCGCACCCTCGTTGCCCACGCGCGCTCTGAGCAGCACGGCGATGTCGCCGGTGCCGCCGGCCAGGTCCAGCACGCGATCGCCCGGCTTCACCTGTGCGGTCGCGACGAAATAGCGTTTCCACGCGCGGTGCACGCCCAGACTCATCAGATCGTTCATCAGGTCGTAGTTGCGCGCGACCGAGGTGAACACTTCGCCGACCAGCTTCTGCTTGTCCTTGGCAGCGACATCGCGAAAGCCGAAATGCGTGGTACCGGAGGTATAGGGAGATTCGCTCATGGCCGGATTATCGCACTGCTGACGCCACCATGACCGCAACCGGATCACAATCATTGTCTCAACTGAGACGAGCCCTGCGAGCATTCAGTGCGCGACAAGTACGTCCAGCGCGACTGGCAGCCCCACGAGAAGCCCACCCTGCCCGGGTCGGCTTCCACGCCGCTGCACCCCACCAGGCGGCGCATCCAGTATGGGCTGGTGGGCGGGGTGGTGGCGCTGACCGGCGGGCTGAGCAACGCGCTGGTCACCGCCAACCTGACCTACCTGCAAGGCACGCTCGGCGCCTATGCCACCGAAATGGCCTGGCTGCCGGCCGCCTACGTGATGACCAACATGTCGGCCAATCTGCTGCTGGTGAAGTTTCGCCAGCAGTTCGGGCTGCGCCTCTTTACCGAGATCTTTCTGGCGCTGTATGCGGTCATTGCCTTTGCGCATCTATTCGTGCACAGCCTGAGTTCGGCCATTACGGTGCGTGCCGCGCATGGGCTGGTCGGGGCGGCGCTCGGTTCGCTGGGGCTGTATTACGTGATTCAGGCGTTTCCGGCCAAGTACCGGCTCAAGGCGGTGGTCACCGGGTTGGGCCTGACTCAGCTGGCGCTGCCGTTGGCGCGGGTGTTCTCAACCGATTTGCTGGAATTTGGCGAGTGGCAAGGCCTGTATCTGTTCGAGTGTGGCTTGGCAGTGTTCGCGCTGGCCTGCGTGCTGGCGCTCAAGCTGCCGCCGAGTGATCGCTATCGCGTGTTCGAGCCGCTGGATTTTTTCACTTTCAGCCTGTTTGCGGCCGGTTCGGCCGGCTTGGCCGCAGTGCTCTCACTCGGGCGATTGCTGTGGTGGACCAGCGCGCCGTGGCTGGGCGTGGTGCTGGCCGCCTCCATCGTGCTGCTGTGCACAGCAACGTGGATCGAACACAACCGCCGCAACCCGATGATCAACACGCGTTGGCTGGCCAGTGCGGACCTATTGCGGTTGGGCCTGGCGATCCTGCTGATCCGGCTTGTGCTGTCGGAGCAAAGCACCGGCGCGATTGGCTTCTTCCAGACCTTGGGGCTGGCCAACACGCAACTGCAGACCTTGTTCGCGCTAATGCTGTTGGGCGCGGTGGTCGGCGTGGCCGCCAGTACCTGGCTGATCAATCCGGCGCGGGTTGCCGAGCATCTGATCATCGCGGTCGCCGCCATCTGCATCGGCTGCTTGATGGACGCCAATGCCACCAGCCTCACGCGTCCGGAGCAAATGTATGTCAGCCAGTTCCTGCTGGCGTTCGGCAGTACGTTTTTCATCGGCCCGGCGATGGTGGCCGGCATCGGCCGGGTGATTGCGCAGCCGGGCAATCTGATCAGTTTCATCGTGCTGTTCGGCATGGCGCAGAACATGGGCGGCCTGCTCGGCAGCGCCCTGCTCGGTACCGTGCAGGTGGTGCGCGAGAAATACCATTCCAGCCAGTTGGTCGAGCATCTGGTGTCGACCGACCCGCAAGTGGCCGCGCGCGTGCAGGCCTACGCAAGCCTGTATGGCCGCAGCATCGGCGACCCCGCACAGCGCCAGGCCCAAGGCGTGCGTGCATTGAGCAGCGTGGCCACGCGCGAAGCAAACGTGCTTGCCTACAACGATGTTTTTCTGCTGATCGGCTGCATTTCCATTGCCACCGGGCTATGGATCCTGTCCGTGCTGGTATGGCAACGCTATCTGCGCCCACCCCGGTCGCTCCCTCCTCCTGCTTCCACTGCGCGCCCATGAATACACCTGCCGACACCACAGCCATCGCCGAGCAACGCCGCCGCCGCATCGGTGGCGTGATCGGCTTCGGCGGGCTTGCCCTGCTCGGCGTGGCACTGGTGTTGTATGCGTGGCGGCTGCCGCCGTTCGTCAGTGCCATCGAGCACACCGAGAACGCGATGGTACACGGGCAGATCACGGTGATCGCACCGCAGGTCAGCGGCTATGTCACGCAGGTGCCGGTGCAGGATTTTGCGCGCGTGAAGCCCGGCCAGTTGCTGGCCAAGATCGACGACCGCATCTATGCCCAGCAACTCGAACAGGCCAAGGCGCAAGTACAGACTGCGCAAGCCAATCTCGCCAACTGGAAACAGCAACGGCACAGCGCCGATGCGACCATTGCCGAACAACGCGCGACACTGAGCAGCAACCAGGCGCAACGCGACCGCACCCGTTCGGCATATGCGCGCATCCAGCAACTGGCCAGCCAGCAGCTGGTCTCGGAGCAGGATCGCGACACCGCATTCGCTGCGCATGCGCAGGCCGATGCCAGCGTCGCGCAGGCCCGTGCCGCGGTGCAGGCCGCCGAAGAAAACGCACGCAGCGTCACCGTCAATCGCGCCGCGCTGCAAGCGGCCGTCGCCAACGCGCAGGCCGCCGTGCAACTAGCCCAGATCAACCTCGACAACACGCGCATTCTTGCCCCGCGCGATGGGCAGCTCGGTCAACTCGGCGTGCGTCATGGCGCCTATGTCACCAACGGCACGCAGCTGATGTCGCTGGTGCCGGACACGCTGTGGATCGTCGCCAACTTCAAGGAAACCCAAATGTCCAGGATCCGTGTCGGGCAGCGCTCCAGCTTCAGCGTGGATGCGTTGGACAACGCACGCCTGCACGGTCGTGTGCAGGAGATTTCCCCGGCGGCCGGCTCGGAATTCAGCGTGTTGCCGGCCGACAACGCCACTGGCAATTTCGTCAAGATCGCTCAGCGCATTCCGCTGCGCATCAGCGTCGATCCCGACCAGCCGTTGGCGCCGCGCCTGCGCCCCGGCATGTCGGTGGTGGTGGCGATCGATACCAATAGCGCGGTCGACTGAGACGATGCAGTCGCTATCGTGCGGCGATGTTTTCTTCGCCCTCACCATCACTGCGCTGGCAGTATCTGCGCGTCGACGAACCAAGCACCACGCAACTGTATGCGCTGTTGCGGCTGCGCTCGGATGTGTTCGTGATGGAACAACAGTGCGCATCTCCGGAGCTGGACGGCAAGGACACGCTGCCGGGGGTGCTGCATCTGCTTGGCAGCACTGACGACGATGCATTGACTGCCTATCTACGCATGTTGCCGCCGTGCGTCAGTTACCCTGAGCCGGGCATCGAGCGATCACAACACCGCGTGGCGATCGCTGCCTCTCAGCGTGGCCGCGATCTTGCGCATGCATTGCGGAGGGAAGGGGTGCGGCGGGTGCGGCCTCGTAGCGCCCTACAACTCGGCGCGCAAGCGCATCTACAAGCGTTCTATGCCGCACACGATTTACGCCGTCTTCCGCAGGGTATCTGGGAGACGGCATCCCCCACATCGACATGCTGCGTCATGCCGACGCCGCCAACCAGGAGCTTGCATGATCACCACTCCCGACTACCGCGCCCTGCTCGACACCGCCATTGCCGAAGCCCGCCAGGGTCTGGCCGAAGGCGGCATCCCGATTGGCGCGGCGCTTTATCACAACGATGGCCGCTTGCTCGGTTGCGGTCACAACCGCCGCGTGCAGGAAAACGACCCGTCCGTACATGGCGAGACCGACGCCTTCCGCAAGGCTGGCCGTCAGCGCCGCTATAAGGAAACCATCATAGTCACCACGCTGGCACCGTGCTGGTACTGCAGCGGGCTGGTGCGCCAGTTCAATATCGGCACGGTGGTGATCGGCGAATCGGTTACGTTTCAGGGGGGAATCGCCTGGTTGCGCGAGCATGGCGTCAACGTGATCGACCTGCAGAGCCAGGAATGCATCGAGTTGCTTAGTGGCTATATTTCAGCCAATCCGGATATGTGGAACGAAGATATCGGTCAGGACTGAGCAACCGGTGCAAGACGGCCCGGCGACCGGTGTTTGCCTATGGCGACAAGGTCACGCATGGCCGCTGTTTTTTGCAGGAACGCGGGCAGCCATCAGACCAACAGCAGTAGCCGGCACTCACCGCTCCCATCACTCACGCCTACGCACAATCAGGCCCCATACAAATCCAGCGCTACAGCGCCAATCTGCGCCAGTACCTGCACTGATCACAATGACAGTTGATAACGAAAGACCCACCATCTTCTGGCGGGTCTTTGCCCATCCGATACGCACACTGCCGTGCAGCAACGTCAGAGGATGTAACGGCTCAGGTCCGGATCCTGCACCAGTTCGCCAAGCTGTGCGTCCACATAGGCCGCATCCACGGTGACAGTTTGCCCATCGCGATCGGGCGCCTCATAGCTCAGCGTATCTAGCAAACGCTCCAGCACCGTGTGCAGGCGACGCGCACCGATGTTTTCTTGCCGCTCGTTGACCTGCGCGGCGATCTCGGCCAGTCGCTCCACCGCATCCGCGCCAAAAGTCAGCGTCACTCCTTCGGTCTGCAACAAGGCTTCGTACTGCTTGATTAACGCCGCTTTTGGCTCGGTGAGAATACGTACGAAATCGGCCTTGGTCAACGCAGTCAATTCCACCCGGATCGGGAAGCGGCCCTGCAATTCGGGAATCAGATCGCTGGGTTTGGCCAGGTGAAATGCGCCTGATGCGATGAACAAGATGTGGTCGGTTTTGACCGTACCGTATTTGGTCGACACGTTGGAGCCTTCCACCAACGGCAGCAGATCGCGCTGCACGCCTTCGCGGCTGACATCGCCGCCGTTGGAGCCAACTTCGCCACGCTTGGCAACTTTGTCGATCTCGTCGATGAACACAATGCCATGCTGCTCGCAGGCTTCGATCGCCGCCGCACGCACGTCGTCTTCGTTGACCAGCTTGCCGGCCTCTTCTTCGATCAGCAGCGGGCGCGCAGCCTTGATGGTCAGCTTGCGCTTCTGCGATTTTCCGCTCCCCAGGCTGGAAAACATCTGACGCAGTTGCTGGCCCATTTCTTCCATGCCCGGCGGAGTCATAATGTCCATGCCTGCATTGACCGCGACGTCCAGTTCGATCTCGCGTTCGTCCAGGTCGCCATTGCGCAGCATGCGGCGAAACTTGATGCGGGTTTCGTTTTCTTGCGACGACGGCTCGTTGCGCGCAGCTTCAGGGTCGAAACCAATCCCGGCCGCACGCTGCGGCAGCAGCGCATCCAGGATGCGGTCTTCGGCGCGCTCTTCGGCCTGATTGCGCACGCGCACCTTGGCCTGCTCGCGATACAACTTGACCGAGGTGTCGGCCAGATCGCGAATGATCTGCTCCACGTCCTTGCCGACATAGCCTACTTCGGTAAAGCGCGTGGCTTCGACTTTGACGAACGGCGCGTTGGCCAGCGTCGCCAGACGTCGCGCGATCTCGGTCTTGCCGACGCCGGTCGGACCGATCATCAGAATGTTCTTGGGCATCACTTCGTTGCGCAGGTCTTCGGGCAACTGCATCCGGCGCCAGCGATTACGCAGCGCAATGGCGACCGCACGCTTGGCATCGTGCTGGCCAACGATATGACGGTCGAGCTCCTGCACGATTTCGCGCGGAGTCATGGTGGCGGTATCGATGTTGGGCATTGGGGATTCGAGATTGGTAAAAGCGGAGTAGGAAGGACCGAGATGTGCGGGCGGCGATCAGACATCAGGATTGCATTGGCAAATCCCAAATCCCGACTGCCGAATCCCGATTCACAGCTCCTCAACCACCACATTGCGATTGGTATAAATACAGATATCGCCGGCGATGTTGATCGCTTCAGTTGCGATGGTCTTGGCATCGAGTTCGGTGTGCGCCAGCAGCGCGCGTGCGGCGGACAAGGCGTACGAGCCGCCCGAACCGATCGCGATGATGCCGTCTTCCGGCTCGATCACATCGCCGGTCCCACCGATGATCAGCGAGGTCTCTTTGTCGGCAACGGCAAGCAATGCTTCAAGCTTGCCAAGGCGGCGCTCGGTGCGCCAATCCTTGGCCAGCTCCACCGCTGCACGGGTCAACTGACCGTGTTTGTCGAGCTTGGCTTCGAACAACTCGAACAACGTGAACGCGTCGGCGGCAGCGCCTGCAAAACCGGCCAGCACCTGACCCTCGCGGCCGAGCCTGCGCACCTTGCGCGCATTGCCCTTCATGACGGTGTGGCCGAGGGTGACTTGGCCATCGCCGGCAACGGCCACACGCCCACCACGCCGAACCGAAATGATGGTGGTGGCGTGAACGATATTGGGATTCTGGCTGGGGTCCATGAGTCCTCCGAGGGTTTCCAATGAGGTGGGGACGCCCCTGCCGGGTTCAAGCGCGCTGCGGCGATGCGACGCAGCCGACCGGCTCACGCATGCCTGAAACACATCCCGCGACATCAGGTTTGCGCTCTTGGCGAGGACCAAATGCATCGATCGCCGCCGACGCAGGTTGATGCAGCGCGCTCACGCCCAAGACAGCAGGCGCTGATGCGCGCAGCCGGCAACGTTGGCAACGAATCAGTGCAGGCGGGCGGTTTTGAGCAGGCTGACATCACGCGTCATTTGCTTAAATGCCCCTTTATGCTCGCAAAAACGCTTCAAGAGCACTGATCCGCGCCTAGCGATATTTGCGCAAGATGGTTGCCCACCCGCCACACCCACCACTTACTCAGCAGCTTTCTTACGCTTCGCACGCGGATGCGCGGCGTCGTACACCTTGGCCAGATGCTGGAAATCCAGATGCGTATAAATCTGCGTGGTGGCGATGTCCGAGTGACCTAGCAGTTCCTGCACGCCACGCAGATCGCCGGACGATTCGAGGATATGACTGGCAAAACTATGCCGCAGCATGTGCGGATGCACGTCCTTGAACATACCCTGACGCACTGCAAGTTGCTTGATGCGGATCTGCACCGCACGTTGCGAAATCGCGCCTCCGGCACGACCGGGAAACACGTGCGTTTCGGCACGTCCGCCACTGTCGCGTTGCCACTCACGCAAGGCGGTGATCGCATGCGAGCCAACCGGTACCAGGCGCTGTTTTTCGCCCTTGCCCAGCACCATGACCAGGCCACTGTGCATATCCAGATCGTGCCAACGCAGCGCGCACAGCTCGCTCAGGCGCAAGCCGGACGAATAAAATAATTCCAACAAAGCGCGATCACGCAAGCCCAGCGGCGCATCGGTCGGCACTTCCACCAGGCGCACGGCCTCGTCCGCATCCAGCACCTGCGGCAATTTGCGTGGCGCTTTGGGCGCACGCATCGCCGCTGCCGGGCTAGCCGCAATGTGGCCGTGCTTGAGCAACCAGGCGTAATAACTGCGACATGCCGACAGCCGACGCTGCAGACTCTTGGGCGACAAGCCGCGTCGATGCTCGGCGGCGACGAACTGCCTCAATTGCTCGCTATTGAGCTGCGCACTGTCCAGTTGCGCGACATCCGACTGCGTGCCATCTCCACTCTTCTGGTCAGCCGCCCAACCCGCCAATGCAGCAAGATCGCGTCGATAGGCGTCCAGCGTATGCGCCGAGACCTGGCGTTCGACCCGCAGATACGACAGAAAGTCTTCGACCGACGACACGTTAGAGCCCCTGACGACGCGCCATCAGCGCAGCCACCCACTGCTGACCACACGCATCAACCCGCCCCGCAGCCGGCATCGAAGCGCTGCAATGCCACGCTCAGCGATTCGCCTATCATGCGCAGGAACAGCGTGCCCATGCCGGGATAGAACCGGTTGGCATCGCTGCTGCCGACCGCAATCAGGCCGACGCCGGACAGGGGCAACAATGCAGTGGATTGCACCTCTGTCGCTTGCTTGGCGTACAGCAGTGCGTGTTTTTCAGCCTGCAACCGGCCGCATATCGGTTCGCCATGGCTTAGGCAGTCGCGAAACGGCGCAAGGCGCGCGTCATCGGCGGCGATGATCTGCAGCCACTCTGCCTCCAGGCCGGCGACCGGCGTCAGCAACACCAGGCGCACCAGTTCGCCGTTGAAATCTTCAGCCAGCGAGGCCGCCATCGCCTTGAGCGTGTCGGCCGCGCTGGTCTGGCGCATCAGCGCCAGGGTGAGCTGATGCGTGCGCACCGCCAGTCGCTCGTTGTCTTGCGCATTGCTGCCCAACTCATGCAAGCGACGCGACAGCTCGCGATTCTTGTCGCGCAACACTTCGAGTTGATAGGTTGCCAGCGAAGCGGTGGGGCCGTCGTCGCGCGGCACCAGCAAGCTGACCGCCAGATCCGGGAACTGCTTGAGGAAGGTCGGGTGGCGTCGCAGCCAGGTGGCGACTTCGTGCGCGCCGAATTTGTCCGTGTTCTCGCTCATCAGTTCCATTCTCCATCGAAGACGAACACGGCCGGGCCGGACATCACCACCTCTTGCTCATCCCCAGGCCAGCCGATACGCAGCTCGCCGCCCGGCAACGACACCCGTACGTCGCGCTCGACGCGACCGCGCTGCATCAGCACCACGGCGGCCGCGCACGCGCCGCTGCCGCAGGCCAGCGTCTCGCCGACACCACGCTCGAACACGCGCAGGCGAACATGCGTCGGATCCACCACCTGGACGAAGCCGACATTGACCGAATTGGGGAACGCCGCATTCTGCTGCAGCAGCGTGCCCACGCGCTCTACCGGCGCCGCATCCACACGACCGACTTCGACCACCGCGTGCGGGTTGCCCATCGATACCGCGCCAAAGCGCAACGTCTCGCCGTGCACCGGCAGCGCGTATTCCTCGCGCGCACGTGCAAACCCTGCCAACGGAATCTGCGGGGGCGCGAATTGCGGCACGCCCATCGCAACCGAATAGGTGCCCTCATCCAGACGCTCCACTGCGTGCGCAGTAAACGGGCTGTCGATGATGAACCGATCGCCTTGTGCGGTGCCGTCACGCACCAACCATGCCGCGACACAGCGCGCGCCGTTACCGCATTGGCGCGCGGCCGAGCCGTCGGAATTCCAGATGCCGTAGGCGGCTACCGGCCCGCTGCTACGCGGGGCTTCGATGGTCAGGATCTGATCGCAGCCCACCCCAAAGTGGCGATCGGCCAAGTGCGCGACCAGCGCCGCATCCGGCGGCGGCGTGCCGTCGCGCAAGTCCAGCACCACGAAATCGTTGCCGGCGCCATGCATTTTTGTGAAGCGCAGACGCCCGCTGCTAGCCTCAGCGCTCATTTCCGCTGCTAGCGGGATAGTTGGTGGTGGGCGCGGGTTTGGTGTCGTTGTCGACCGGCGCAGCCGCTGGTGCGGACTCATCCAGCGATTGCGGCGCACCCGGCGGCGGCGGTGTGGGCTGGGCCTCCACCGGCACCGGCTTCTGCGGCATCACCAGCGGGCCCTTGTTACCGCAGGCGACAAGCAGGACAAAGGTCGCACCAACCAGTGCGAGGCGAGCAGACTGTCGGGACATGATAATCATGGGCCGAAGTATAGCCAGAACACCCTGACTGCCGTGCGCTCAGTGCTGCGCAGGCAGCGCACGTGGCGGCGGCTCAGGGCGCAGCCATAGCCAGATCGCTACCACGGCCATGCTGCCAATCGACAGGCACTTGACCCAGAGCACCGGGATGCACCACAGCATGATGCACGCACAGATGGTCATGATTCCTGTCGCCATCCATTTGGCCTTCCGGCTGACCGCGCGATAGGTCTGCCATTCGACGATGGCCGGGCCAAAGCGCGGATGCGAGAGCAGCCAGGTGTGCAGGCGTTCGGAGCCATGCGAGGCCGCCCAGGCGGAAATAAGGATGAAGACGGTGGTGGGCAATCCCGGCACGAAGATCCCGACAATGCCGGTCGTCAGGCTGACGTAAGCCAGCAACCACCAAGCCCAGCGGAATCGAGTCGGTCGCATCATGGGCAAATGATACGGCCAGCGTGGCAGGAGAGGCGCGTCCTGGTCTAAGAGCGGCTAACCCAGACAGTGGCAAGCTGGCCCCGGAGCAACACCGCATCCGCCGGCTGAAGCGGGAAAACGAACGCCTGCGGAAGGACGTGTCACTGCTAACAGTCGCATCAACGCTTGGTTGACCATCCGCCTGATCGGGCGCAGTGGGTGATCGACCGGAACGAAATCCTCCAATCACTTCACAATGAACAACTGCTCCATGAACACATCGCTGCCGCGCATCGAACCGCCTCGTCAAGGGAAATCGGCCGTCTCCCTCTGGCGTGTTTTTCAACAGCCTACCAGCGCGATGTCGGCGCACTGCATCGACGATGCGCCGTGCGATGTGTCCATACGCATGGAGCGACTCGCTCAGCCACCTTAGTCCTACTGTGTCATAAATAGGTTATCCTGCAAGCAGTCTCTCCCACGGTGGGATCGTGATGGCCGCAGTCAGCAACAAAGCGCGTTTCTCCGCTTATCTCGATGAACTCTCCGCCGCGCTCGGTCATGCTGACCGCACTGCGGGCCTGCGAGGCGATTGCAGTGCGTTGATGCTGCCTTTGGAGCGCAAGAGTGTTGAGCCCCTGGCTGCTCATCTGGATCCGCTTCGAACCAGGGCTCGCCATCAAGCCTTGCACCACTTCGTGGCCAAATCAGAGTGGTCCGATGCGGCCATGTTGGAGCGGGTTCGTCAGTACGTTTCGTCGCTGCTGGATTTGAAAGACGAGGTGTACTGGATCGTGGGCGACACGGGTTTTCGCAAGAAGGGCAGGCATTCGGTCGGTGTGGCCCGACAGGACTGCGGCGAGATCGGCAAGCAGGACAATTGCCAGGTGGCCGTGAGCGTATCGTTGGCGACGCCGGCAGCGAGCATTCCGATCGCTTTCAGGCTGTATCTGCCTGAAGACTGGGCCAGCGATGCAGCACGCCGGGGAAAAGCGGGAATTCCCCACGAGATTGAGTTCGCGACCAAACCGCAGATCGCACTGGCGCAGATGAAAGCAGCCCATGCCACGGGAGTGGCGCGCGGCACGGTGTTGGCCGATGCAGCCTATGGCAGCAATACGGCCTGGCGTGACGCGCTGGCTTGCCTGGAACTGAACTATGCGGTGGGAATCGTGTCGAGCGTGAAAGTCTGGCCGCCCGGACAAAGGCCCGAATCGCCGGCGGCGTGGAAAGGCCAAGGCCGACCTCCGGTTCGCCATCGTCGTACAGCCGACCATCAGCCACAGTCGGTGCAAGCGCTGGCGCTGTCGTTACCCTCCCGCGCCTTCAGGACAGTCGCGTGGCGGGAAGGCGGCAACGCACCGTTGTCGGGACGTTTCGCCGCCGTACGCGTACGTGCAGCACAAGGTGATCGCTTGCGTCAGGAGGAATGGCTGTTGATCGAATGGCCCAAAGGCCAAGACAGGCCGACCCGATACTTTCTGTCCAACCTGCCGGTAAACACGCCGCGCAAGGATCTGGTAAGGACGGTCAAGGCGCGCTGGCGGAAGGCAATCGCGCGCCCAGCGCCACGCGAGCGACTCGATCGCGACGCTGCGCTGGACAATCGCCATGGACATCGCAGCGGCACTACTTGACGGGATGCCTCCGCATCTGCGGATTTAATGACACAGTAGGATTAGTACGTGCGGAGAGAGATAAAGTTGGGGCTGGTTCCATATGTTGGCCGTGCCTGGTATAGCGACGACGCAATACTCCACGTCACAGATACGAACGGTCTGCTGATCGCGAACCCCACGCTACAATAGCCGTTCGGGAACAGGCTGTTAACAATGAATCCAGTTGGGCCCGGTGTCACCTTCGTTGAAGGTCAATATTGACGCTTGCAACGCAGCGGTGGCGTGGTGCGGCAACGTCGCTTCTGGATGCAGCGTATCCAAGTCAAATGCAATGATGGAACTCGACGCCTCAGACTGGGCCGACCACGCACGAAGGCCTCATCAGTTCCTCCGCAGGTGTGTCGGGATTCCAGCTGCTTTCAAGCGCCTGAAGAAGCAAACCACCCGCTTGCTGCACTGCGTCCCACTCGAATGGAAAGGTATAGAGCTCGATGTCTAGGGCTGGGGTGAGAACGAAGGCCTCATCAGCTCCTCCTCAAGTGTCTCGAGATTCCAGATACTTTGAAGCGCGTGCGGCAAACCATCCGCTTGATGCACTGCTGTCGATTCGAATGGAAAGGTCGAACTCGACGCCTCAAGCTGGGGTGAGAACGAAGGCCTCATCAGCTCCTCCTCAAGTGTCTCGAGATTCCACCTGCTTTCAGGTCGCTGCGGCAAACTACCTGAAGCAGTAGGTGGCAACAATGGGGAGTAAGAAGACCCCGACGGTTCAGCTCTGCTTCCGAGATCGGGCAACTGCACGTCAGGAATACACATCTTGCGCGCTTTCTTCAGCATTCTTTGCAGGTAATTGGATTGCTTATTGCTCTTTCCAACGGCGTAGAGATTCAAATCCTCATACAACGTTGGATCGTGCAAACGCAACGCGATCGCTTCCTTTTTTTCCTCCTTTAGCCAAGCGCTGAAGTGCGTCAGAGCGGATACAAGTCTATCGGCGTAGGGTGCCCCGACATGGTATTTATTTTCGCAACCTGATGCCACGAGAATATTTTTAAATTTCTCGCTGAGTTTTCGGTCGATTTCGGGAATGCTAATCTTACTACGATTTCTCTTTATTGCCACCGCTCCGGTCGTTTTGAAAGTCTGCAGTTTGTGCAGCGCAGCAACCGAAATTTGACTGATCCCCACGTTCGTGCCTGCGAAGGCCTGGGCGTCGTCCATCAAACTTTGGGAATGCAGTCTTCCCGGTTCTGACAATCCCTTTTTACCCTCGGCATGGAGCCATACACTGAACGCGCGCAACGCAGTTGCATATCTTGGGATAGCAAAAAGCGTATCATTGATGAGTTTTTCATCGCCTTCAGTGCACTTATAGCGGCAGAACTTCCGGAATGTTACTGTTCCATGGGTGGTGGATTCCACGGTACGCAGATAATTCAGTATCGTTGGCAGAGACTTGCGTTTTATCCATTCTTGGAACTTCGAGGCGTCGTGTTCCAGCGCTTCTTTGTCTGTGAAAAGACGATCTTGCAGACCACCCTTATGCTGCTTTCTGAGCCAATCGCTAAAACGTGTCAAAATATTGGCGTATTTTTCTACGGTCACGCGTTGGCTCCCGCCCTCCAAGGCACCTTCTTTAAACCGCCCGATGAGTTTCTCGTCGGCTGGATACGGTATTTCGAAGCCTGCCCCCCCAGCCCCGCTTTGAACCGTGTCTTTTAGCTGGGCGAACAACGCGCTGGGCGTACCGCACGAGGTTGATGAAGAATCAACTGGCGCCCGAGGTTCTTCATGAACTGCGGCGTCTTCAAAAGCAGACGGCTGCTCTATTGTCTCAGCCGTATCAGCGCGCCAAAGCTGAGGATCATTAACATGACTGTTGAGGCGCAGGTTGTCGTACGCCTGCGCAGAGGAGGAAAACGGCATCGATGTGCCGTTCCGAGCCGGATGCGCGCCCAATCCCGGCGCCGAACCCACAGCAGATGCATCGGTACGACTGCGCTTGGTCGGTCGAGCAGCCAGTTCACTGAGGACGCCAAAGGACGACGACGTTCCGGACACAACGGCGTCCGGGCTCCCCGGCCGGCCAGTGGTCTGCTCTGGCATGCTTTGGTGAGTGCTCTGGGCATGCGTCCGACGATTGCTGCTCTTTGGCTTCAGCATTTTTCGCTCCGCTTCATGATGGAAAAGACGGCTCGTTTCTGGATCTCGTCAAGCTGATGCAGCTCAGGGATATCCGCTGAACTCCGCCAACTCTCGCGCATTGGCGCCATTGGCGACCTTGCTTGCTGTCTTGTCGAAGCGCTATTGATCCAGCCCTCGAACATCGAGCATCGTGACCGATCCATCGCAAACCCGATGCGCAGATGACGAAGGCGTAGCGAATTTGCCGAACATCAACGTGAGCGTCTAAGAATGGTCTGATCAACGCGGTCAGAGGATGAGGCAAACCACATCGGTCACGCCAACGACGCTCAGGCCCTCGGTTTTTCGCCGTTTCCGGCGCGTTTGCGGGGTGTTGCCCGAGTTACAGGCACACCTTCCCCACGGCAGGCATCAACTGCTTTCGCTTCAACCACAGGTTCGACAGCGCAAACAGCGTCAGCACCTGCGCAGTCTTCTTCGCCAAGCCGCGATAGCGCACCTTGACGTAGCCAAACTGACGCTTGATCACCCGAAACGGGTGTTCCACCTTCGCACGCAAGCTGGCCTTGGTGTGCTCCCAGCGTTCGGCCCACTTCAATTCGCGCTTGCTCTTGATTTGCTTCAGTTTCGAGGGCTTTTACGCGATCAGCTTGCGCTTGTTCTTCATCTCTTCGCGCTTCTCCAACCCGGTGTCGCCGCTGTCGCCGCACACCGTGTCCTCCTTACCGTGCAGCAGCTTGTGCGCCTGCGTGATGTCTGCCACGTTGGCCGCCGTGCATTCCACGTGGTGCACCAGGCCGGAGGCATCGTCCACGCCGATGTGCGCCTTCATCCCGAAGAAATACTGATTGCCCTTCCTGGTCTGGTGCATTCCAGGGTCGCGCTCACCTTCCTTGTTCTTGGTCGAACTGGGCGCGGCAATGATCGTGGCGTCCACGATCGTGCCGCCTCGCAGGCTCTGCCCCTTGCGCGACAAGTGCGCGTTGACCCGATTGAACAGCTTGCGCGCCAGATCGTGCTGTTCCAGCAGGTGACGGAAGTTGAGAATCGTGGTCTCGTCCGGCACATCGTCCAACCCGCCGATCTTGGCGAAACGGCGCATCGACACCGTGTCGTACAGGGCCTCTTCCGCAGACGGATCGCTTAGCGCGTACCACTGCTGCAAAAAATGGATGCGCAGCATCGTCTCCAGTGGATATGGCTGTCGCCCCGGCTGGCCTGACGTCGGATAATGCGGCGCGATCAGGGACAGCAGGTCCTTCCACGGCACCACCTGATCCATCTCGCACAAGAACACCTCGCGCCGTGTCCGCTTGCGTTTGCCGTTGTACTCCGCGTCGCCGAAAGACAGTTGCATCGTTATCGTTCCGTTGGCTCTATGCGATTGTCGCAGGATCAGGGGGAGTTGTTCAGAGCACCCCCCCCCCCCCCCCTTAATCCTACTGTGTTATTAAATCCGCAGATGCGGAGGCATCCCGTCAAGTAGTGCCGCTGCGATGTCCATGGCGATTGTCCAGCGCAGCGTCGCGATCGAGTCGCTCGCGTGGCGCTGGGCGCGCGATTGCCTTGCCGCGCGGTCGGTAATTCTCGGGTAAGGGAGATTCCGCGCATTCCGAGGGTTTTTTTTGATGCGCCCCGCGCAAGCGTTCAGCAACCAGGTACCCATAGGCAGCGATGCATAACCTCGCGTGATGATGGAAGCCCCGCCAGCCACGGCCTTCGTAGTGATCCAGGCCAAATTCCTGTTTCAGATCGTGATAATCGCGTTCAATCCGCCAGCGCGCCTTGACCGTCCTTACCAGATCCTTGCGCGGCGTGTTTACCGGCAGGTTGGACAGAAAGTATCGGGTCGGCCTGTCTTGGCCTTTGGGCCATTCGATCAACAGCCATTCCTCCTGACGCAAGCGATCACCTTGTGCTGCACGTACGCGTACGGCGGCGAAACGTCCCGACAACGGTGCGTTGCCGCCTTCCCGCCACGCGACTGTCCTGAAGGCGCGGGAGGGTAACGACAGCGCCAGCGCTTGCACCGACTGTGGCTGATGGTCGGCTGTACGACGATGGCGAACCGGAGGTCGGCCTTGGCCTTTCCACGCCGCCGGCGATTCGGGCCTTTGTCCGGGCGGCCAGACTTTCACGCTCGACACGATTCCCACCGCATAGTTCAGTTCCAGGCAAGCCAGCGCGTCACGCCAGGCCGTATTGCTGCCATAGGCTGCATCGGCCAACACCGTGCCGCGCGCCACTCCCGTGGCATGGGCTGCTTTCATCTGCGCCAGTGCGATCTGCGGTTTGGTCGCGAACTCAATCTCGTGGGGAATTCCCGCTTTTCCCCGGCGTGCTGCATCGCTGGCCCAGTCTTCGGCAGATACAGCCTGAAAGCGATCGGAATGCTCGCTGCCGGCGTCGCCAACGATACGCTCACGGCCACCTGGCAATTGTCCTGCTTGCCGATCTCGCCGCAGTACTATCAGGCCACACCGACCGAATGCCTGCCCTTCTTGCGAAAACCCGTGTCGTCCACGATCCAGTACACCTCGTCTTTCAAATCCAGCAGCGACGAAACGTACTGACGAACCCGCTCCAACATGGCCGCATCGGACCACTCTGATTTGGCCACGAAGTGGTGCAAGGCTTGATGGCGAGCCCTGGTTCGAAGCGGATCCAGATGAGCAGCCAGGGGCTCAACACTCTTGCGCTCCAAAGGCAGCATCAACGCACTGCAATAGCCTCGCAGGACCGCAGTGCGGTCAGCATGACCGAGCGCAGCGGAGAGTTCATCGAGATAAGCGGAGAAACGCGCTTTGTTGCTGACTGCGGCCATCACGATCCCGCCGTGGGAGAGACTGCTTGCAGGATAACCTATTTATGACACAGTAGGATTAGGGGACGCGCGCTGGCACCGTTTGTCGCGGGACTGCTTGGGCCTTGACGTCATCGGTATCACCACGATGCGTAATGCAGAGCATCAGAACCTCCAGAAGCGATCAAAAGCATCGCATCTTGACGTCTGTTTTGGTGGGGCAGATTCAAGCTGACCGATAAAATCCAAGGTCACATGCTCTTGCGATTCCCAAATCCCGATTTTCGAATCCCAGCTCCACAACTACTTCGCACCCAACTGATCCAACACAAACGCATATGACTCGGCCAGTTCGCGATAGCGACGGAAACGGCCGGATTTGCCGCCGTGGCCGGCTTCCATATTGGTGCGGAAGACGATCGGCTGCGTGCCGGTATTGTCGTCACGCAGTTTGGCGACCCACTTGGCCGGCTCCCAGTACTGCACCTGCGAATCCCACAAACCAGTGCCGACGAACAGGGCCGGATAGGCCTGCTTGCGTACGTTGTCGTACGGGGAATACGACAGCATGTAGTCGTAGTAATCGTTTTTTTCAGGGTTGCCCCACTCATCGTATTCGTTGGTGGTGAGGGGAATACTGGCGTCGAGCATGGTGGTGACCACATCGACGAACGGCACCTGCGCCAGCATCACACGGTAATCCTGCGGGGCCATATTGGCCACCGCACCCATCAACAGACCGCCAGCGCTGCCGCCGGATGCAGCGACACGATCCTTGGCGGCGTAGCCTTGCGCTACCAAGCCACGGGTGACATCGATAAAGTCGTTGAAGGTGTTCTTCTTGTGCAGCAGTTTGCCGTCGTCGTACCACTGACGGCCCATTTCCTGGCCGCCGCGGATATGTGCGATGGCGTACACCACGCCACGGTCCAGCAGGCTGATCGCCGGCAGATTGAAGGCCGGGTCCATCGATACACCATAACTGCCGTATGCGTACTGGAACAACGCTGCAGTGCCATCCTTTTCGAAGCCTTTCTTATAGACCAACGACACCGGCACCTCGACGCCATCGCGCGCAGTGATCCACACGCGCTCAGTCACGTAATTGCCGGCATCGTAACCAATCACCGGTTGCTGCTTGAGCAGCTTGCGCTCGCCGGTCTGCGTGTTGAGCTCGTACGTGGTGGCCGGCGTGGTCAACGAGGTGTAGCTATAACGCAGCCACGCGGTGTGAGGCTCGGAGTTGACCGACAGGCCCATCGAATACGCGGGTTCATCTGCCTTGACATATTCATGACTGCCATCGCGCTTGAGCAGGCGCACACGTTCCAGACCGCCGGAGCGCTCTTCGATTGCAGTAAACCCGTCGAATAGCTCGAAATTTTCGATATAGACGTTGTCCTCGTGCGCTACCCAGTCGATCCACTGCTTGCGCGTGGTCGCGTTGGTGGGCGCGGTCACCAGCTTGAAGTTCTTGGCGCCATCGGCATTGGTGCGGATCACCCAACGGCCGTCGAAGTGCTCTGGGTGATATTCGACATCGCGTTCACGCTTGGCCAGCACCGTGAAACGCTCGGGCTTGTCGGCCGGCGCGTAGCGCGATTCGGAAGAGACCGTGCTTTCCACACCGATGACGATGTACTTATCGTCGCGAGTGCGGCCGATACCCATGTAGAAGCTGTCGTCCTTTTCCTCGTACACGAGCACATCGTCTTTGGACGGGGTGCCGAGCACATGCTTTTTCACGCGCACGGTAAGCAACGTTTCCGCGTCGTTCTCGACGTAGAACAGCGTCTTGTTGTCGTCGGCCCAGACCACGTTCGGCGACACGCCTTCGACGGTGTCCGGGTAGATTTGGCCAGTCTCCAGATTCTTGAAACGAATCGTGTATTGCCGGCGCCCGACGGCGTCATCGGCCCAGGCGAGGATGCGATTGTCCTGACTGACTTCGGCATCGCCGACGCTGAAATAGCCCTTGCTCTGCGCCATCTGGTTGACGTCGAGCAGAATTTCTTCCGGCGCCTCCATGCTGCCCTTGCGCCGTGCCTGGATCGGATAGTCCTTGCCGGTTTCAAAACGCGTGTAGTACCAATAGCCACGTTTGCGATACGGCACACTGGCATCGTCCTGCTTGATGCGCCCGACGATCTCGGTATACAGCGTTTCTTCAAGCGGCTTGAGCGGCGCCATCAGCGCGTCTGTGTAGGCATTTTCGGCGTTGAGGTAGGCCAGCATTGCCTTGTCCTCGCGCTTGTCGTCGCGCAGCCAGTAGTAATCGTCGTTACGAGTTGCACCGAACGGGGCCTTGACCACATGCGGATGCTTGGCCACATCCGGCGGCGACGGGAGGGCTGCGAAGGCGGAAGGAACAGATGTGGTCATCAGGGTGGAGATCAGAAGTGTGAGAACATGCTTCATCAAATTGGGTTCCGTTGTATGAACGCAATGCCATCCCAGCGCCCGAGTGTGCAATAGCTTATCGCAGGGCGTCATGTGTCCTAGGTCGTGCTGGTCTATGATCGAATCGATGGACTTCCCATCTCCGCACGCCTCCGGCTACAGCCGCCGCAGCCAGGACATCGCCCCGTTCCATGTGATGTCGCTGCTGGCCCGCGCCAACGCGCTCGAACAGGCAGGCCACGACGTGATCCACCTGGAAATTGGCGAACCCGATTTCACTACCGCCGCGCCGATCGTCGCCGCCGGACAGGCAGCGTTGGCGGCCGGCCACACCCGCTACACCGCCTCACGCGGCCTTCCCACGTTGCGCGCTGCCATCGCCGGCTTCTATGCGCAGCGCTATGGCTGCGACATCGATCCGGAACGGATCCTGGTCACGCCAGGTGGATCCGGTGCGCTGTTGCTGGCCAGCAGTTTATTGGTCGACCCTGACAAGCATTGGTTGCTCGCCGACCCCGGCTATCCATGCAACCGACACTTCCTGCGTCTGGTCGAAGGCGCCGCGCAACTGGTGCCGGTCGACCCAGACACCGACTACCAGTTGACCCCGGCGCTGGTGGACGCGTGCTGGAATGCTGCTAGCGTCGGCGCGCTGGTCGCCTCGCCGGCAAACCCTACCGGCAGCGTGCTTTCGCGCGATCAATTGGCCGCGTTGTCGCAGGCATTGCAAGCGCGCGGTGGCCACTTTGTGGTGGACGAGATTTACCACGGCCTGACCTACGGCCTGGATGCGCATAGCGCACTGGAAGTAGACGACAGCGCCTTCGTGTTGAACAGTTTTTCCAAATACTTCGGCATGACCGGCTGGCGCCTGGGCTGGCTGATCGCCCCGCCCAACGCAGTGCCCGAGTTGGAAAAGTTGGCGCAAAATCTCTACATCAGCGCCTCCACGATCGCCCAGCACGCCGCATTAGCCTGTTTTACGCCAGAAAGCATCGCCATCTTCGAAGCGCGCCGCGCCGAGTTCCAGCAACGCCGTGATTACCTGTTGCCGGCCTTGCGCGCATTAGGCTTCAAAATCGCGGCCGAACCGCAAGGCGCGTTCTATCTCTACGCCGACATCAGCGCATTTTCCGATGATGCCCAGGCCTTCTGCGCGCACTTCCTGGAAACCGAACATGTCGCCTTCACCCCTGGCATCGACTTCGGCCACCACCGCGCAAACCAACATGTCCGCGTCGCGTATACGCAACGTCTGCCGCGTCTTGAACAAGCGGTGGAGCGCATTGCGCGTGGGTTGCGGCACATCGGAACAGAGGAACCAGCCGCGCGCACGCCATCCATCTGACAGTGCGGCCTGCGTGCCTACTTTACTGACATGCTTTGGCCCACGTCACTGTGTGCCGTAGCCGCCGACTCGATGCGCCCATCGGACCGTTTGCCAAGCAGCGCCTGCAACCGCAGCCAATTTCCCTCGCGCGGCCAGCCGGAGAAATTGGAAACCATCTTTCCGTCGTGCATCAGATAAAAGGTCGGTGTACCCCAATTGTCGATCATTGACCAATCCGCAGTGTGGCGTGCCAGTACGATGGATTGATCCGTATGCGTCTTATTCCAAGTTTCAAGTAACTCATAATCAAGACGCAGCCCAACAGGAGCCAGCCATACAAGGGCGACGCCACGCAAGAGCGGATGATGCCTCAGATCGTCCATGGCTCTCACTGAAAACCTGCAGTGCGGATGGACGAGCACGACCAGTGTGTCTCCGCGCAACGGCATCTGGATTTCGCGCAGCCGCCTCTTGCCTTGATCAATGGCATAGGCATTGGGCCTAACCGTGGGCCTCGCCCCGACCACATCGGGTACCGGTTCAAATTCAATGCCGGGATGGCCACGTGCCAGTTGGTCTGCGTCCGCAAAGCGACGAAACTGGACAAGCGTCTGATGATAGCGCTTCAGCACATCAGGCCCGGCAGCGTCGCCAAATGCTTCCATGACCTCGATCATTTGCTGCAAATAGCGCTCGTCGTCAGTGTAATAGGCAAGGCGCTGGCTTGCCCGCGATAATGTTTCCAAGCCCGCCGCGGGGACGTCGGCAAGGCGTGGAGATTCGACCACCGGCGCAAACGCAGCGTTATAGGCGTCCACTAAGCGTTGCAGGCGATCCTCGCGTGGCAGGCTCAGGGTCGCCTCGTCCAGCGCCACTAGGTGATCGTAAGCGTCATTCAACACCTCAACCGAGGGTTGTGCCCACGCCACAGAGCTAATGAACAGTACTATCGAGACAAAAAACCAGCGGAACCGACAATAGCCAATCGACATGGCATTGCTCCCCTGTGTGTTGGACATTGGCGAAGCGCCAGACCCCACTTCGATGGGATCTGGCGGAAGCCGGGACTGAACACCTAGCAATTGGCACCGATACAAATCTTCCCCATTGACTGACCACAGGTAGCCTTAGCTACGCATGCATAATCAGGATAATCTGGATCTTTGCTAGCATCCGGCCTGTATTCACCACTGATTGCATTTACCGGCTCCCGAGAATCGACGGACGACATGATCGCCTTGCTAAACCCATCTGACTGCCTCAACCCAGGAATAAGCGTGACTGTTGACTGCTGGCCGAACAGCGATAGGACCTTATATGCCTCAAGCGCAGTCAGCTCCATTTCCAAATCTTGATAGGAATAACTTGCCAAGCCGCTCTCTGAAAAAACAAGGCTATTCAGAAATCGCTCTCTATTTGAAGGAGACAAATACTTCAGGGGCGATTGAGCCGGCATAACTTTTAGATATTCCTGCAGTTCCGCTCGAGAGCGTATTGGAGCGACTTCCTGTTCCAATAGCCGCCGATCCATGGATGTACCTAAAGCGTTATTGGACAAACTTACATTTTGAGCAATGACACCTGAAGCGATGAAAAAAAAAGCATGCACCCACTGCTATATTCAGGACTTTCATAATAGCTCCTATTAAGGAATTTTTATTTTGCAACACTCCCCTCTTTTGCAGCATTCTTCTCTGGAGATAGAGGGAGGGCGGACTCGCGACGCCACACAGCGACGCGTCCCCTTATTTTTTACACCCAAAATACAAAGGACGCAATCAATCTTGAGTTCGCATATTTTTGAATATTTTGATAGCGGGGAAAGCCAGCCTTATCCCCGCATAGTGGGCATGGAGGCATCAATCCGCCAGCCGCTCCCACAGGAAGCTGTAGGCCAGCGCTGCCATGTGCGCCGCCTGCGCATTGTTGGCTGCGCCGCCGTGGCCGCCTTCGATGTTCTCGTAGTAGGTCACGTCCTTGCCGGCTTCGATCATCTTGGCCGCCATCTTGCGCGCGTGGCCGGGATGCACGCGGTCGTCGCGCGTGGAGGTCAGGAAGATCACCGGTGGGTAGGCCTTCTTCGGATCGAATAGGTGGTATGGCGAGAAGGTCTGGATGAATTTCCAATCGTCAGTATCCGGATTGCCGTATTCGGCCATCCAGGAGGCGCCGGCCAACATATAGTTGTAGCGCTTCATGTCCAGCAGCGGCACCTGCACCACCACCGCGCCGAACAGCTCCGGATACTGGGTGAGCATGTTGCCGGTCATCAGACCGCCGTTGCTGCCACCCTGCACGCCCAGATGCTTGGTCGAGGTGATCTTGCGTGCAACCAGATCCTTGGCCACCGCAGCCATGTCTTCGTAGGCCTTGTGGCGGTTCTGCTTGAGTGCGGCCTGGTGCCAGCGCGGGCCGTATTCGCCACCGCCGCGGATGTTGGCCACCACATAGACGCCGCCCTTTTCCAGCCAGGCGCGGCCCAATCCGCCGGAGTAATTCGGGGTCAACGAGATTTCGAAACCGCCGTAGCCATACAGCAGGGTCGGCGCACTGCCATCGAGTTCCAGATTCTTGGGGCGCACCAGGAAATACGGCACGCGGGTGCCGTCCTTGCTGGTGGCAAAATGCTGCTCGATGATGTCCTTGCCGGCATCGAAAAACGCCGGCATGGTCTTGAGCGGTTGCGGCGCAGTCCCCACGTCCACCCACGACAAGGTGGTCGGGGTCAGATAGTCGGTGACGGTCAACCACAGCGCGTCGCTGTCGTTGCTGTCCACCGCGCTGACATCGACGGTGCCGAACGCCGGCGCACCGACGAAGGCGCTTTTTTTCCAGCCATCCTGCGATGGCGTGATCACGCTCAGGCGGTTCTTGACGTCTTCCAGCACATTCAACACCAGGTGCGAACGCGTCCACGCTACGCTCGCCAGCGAGGTGCTGTCGATGGGCTCGAACAGCACCTCGAAGCTGCGCTTGCCGGCTATGAAGTCGTCGAACCGCGTGGCCAGCAGCGAGCCGGCTTTATAGGTCTTGCCGCCCACCTTCCATGGCTCGCGCAGTTCCAGGGTCAGCCATTGCCGCTTGACCGACTTGCTGGCCGAATTGGGCACATCCACTTTGACCAACTTGCCGTCGGCGCCCTTCAGATACAGCTCGTCGTTGTAGAAGGCCAGCGTGCGGCTGACAAAATCGCGCTCGAATCCGGGCGTGTCGTCGTGCATCGCGACGACGTACGTGTCGGTCGGCTCGCCTTCGTAGACCACGCTGGCGGCACTCAGCGGCGTACCGCGCTTCCACTGCTTGGCGATGCGCGGATAGCCGGAGCTGGTCATCGTGCCGTCACCAAAATCGGTGAACACGTAGACGGTGTCCTGGTAGATCCAGCCAAGCCCGCCCTTGGACTCGGGACGGAAGAAGCCGTCTTTGACCCATTGTTTGCCGACCAGATCGAACTCACGCGTGACATCGGCATCGGCACCGCCGCGCGATAACGCAATCAGACAGCGCTGATAGTCGGGGCGCAGACAATCGGCACCGTGCCAGACCCAGTTTTCGCCTTCGGCCTTGTTAAGCGCATCCAGGTCCAGCAGCGTTTCCCACTTGGGCGAGGGCTTGCGGTATTCGTCCAGCGTGGTACGTCGCCACAGGCCGCGCTCGTGCTGTTTGTCCTTCCAGAAGTTGTAGTAGTACTCGCCGATCTTCTGCACGCTGGGAATCTTTGCGTCCGAATCCAGCACCTGGCGAATGCTGGTTTCCATCTGCTCGAACGCCGGCGTGGTGGCCAGCCGTGCTTCGGCCTTGGCGTTCTGGGCCTTGACCCAGTCCAGTGGCTTGGCGCCGGTGACATCTTCCAGCCAGGCGTAGGGATCGTTGGACACAGCGGTTTCCTCTGCAGAGACGGCGCCAGCGGTGATCAGGCCGGTAAGCAGGCAGATCGAGGCGAACTTGGGCATGAATGTTTCCGGGAAAACGAATGCGCGGAACGTAGCACAGCGCTTTGCCCGCTCAACCCTGCCGAAGGTCAGGCCACCTGCGCCTGTGCCGCCGTGTGCGAGATGTTGCGCCGGCGTTGCGCCTGCGGTCCGCGTCGGCGTGGCGCACTGCGGCGCACGCTTGGCCGCACCTGGGCCGGCAACGCAAAGCGGTGCAGGCTCCACCATGCCAGCATCGGCATGCCGACCAGCCACAGCGGCAGCCAGCCGATCCACTCGCTGTGGCCGCGCGCGCCCGGCCACACCAGCACCAGGGCCAGGCCGGTTAGGGCGATCTGTCGGACCGGGCGCAGCAGGCGCGGGTCGGGACGTTCGGAACGACGGGAAGGACGATGCGACATGGCGGCACTCCGTGACAGGTAGGATCGCAACAGGCCGGCACAATTGCCTGTGTCCATCTCACCGGCTGCGACCTGGGCATGGTCGATAGGCACCGACCCGTGCAAGCGGCGCCGCTGGTTGTGCATGACGCATTGCCGACGCCATACCCGACCGTTGACGCGAACTTGCCCCCTGCATGCGGTAGTGTGCTGTTCCAACTGCCTCTTTGTGATGTTGCGATGCGCCTGACCGTTACGATCGCCCTCGCTTTGCTGCTCGTGCTCGGCCTACCCGTGGCACACGCCAAAGACACGCCCACCAATGAGCCGGCGGTTGACCTGTCCAAGATCATGGGCACCTGGTACGTAATTGCGCGCATGCCCAACCCGGTCGAGCGCGGCCACGTCACCAGCCGCGACGAATACACCCTGGTCGAAGACGGCAAGGTCGCGGTGCGCTATCTGTATCGCGACGGTTTCGACGAACCGGAAAAGGAAGTCAACGCGCGCGCCTCTGTAGATGCCGACAGCGGCAATCGCGATTGGCGGGTGTGGTTCTACAAAGTGATCCCGGCCAAGCAACGCATCCTGGAAATCGCGCCAGATGGCTCCTGGATGCTGATCTCCTACCCGGGCCGCGACCTGGCCTGGATCTTTTCGCGCAAGCCGGACATGAGCCGCGACCAGTACCGCCTGCTGGTCAACAAGATGCGCGATGACTATTCCATCTACACCGATAAGCTCAAGCGCGTGCCGCAGCTGCGCGAGCAGGTGGGCCGCCTGGGGTTTGAAGTGCCGAACAAGCGTTAGGCGGCAATGGACAGGTCGTGGCGACGGGGAGAGTGAAACATGAGCGCGTTTGAGTGGATTGTCGTGGTCCTGCTTGTTCTCATCTTGTTCAAGCCTAGTGGCAAGCCTTTCCGACTTGAGGGTACTACCTTAAACTTGATGCAGCAGTTACGAGAGCCGGTTGATTGCCATCGAGACACACCTCGCGGAGATTGACGCATCAACCAAGTCGGCCAGCGACGACATAGGCGCCATGCGCATCGCTCAACTTCCGGACTATCCTCCCGATGGCCTTTGAGTTGCCGCCTAACAATTCATTCAAGCCGAAGTTGCTTCGCAACTTAGCTTAATTGAGGCATTAAGCGTGATTGACCGTATCCCCACGCACAACGACCCAACTGTCGGCCAGGCTCAGTCGTAATTGCTAAGTGCCAACGACAACAGCGCCTTGGCCTGCTCGCGCAACGAAACCGGTTCGACAATTTCCGCATCAGAGCCGTAATGCAGCACATCCATGAGCAATTCGCGTGAGTTGCTGTACGGCAATTTGAGCTCATAACGGCCATCGGGCAGAAAGCGCCCCTGTTGTTTGGAATGCCAGTGCTCGTCGGCGACCCAGCGCGCGGCCTTGGCGCTGAACACGATGGTTGCCCAGCCCTTCGGCGCACCCGAAAAAATGCCGTAGCTGGCGGCGAGTTGTTCGTCCAGTTCGCTATCTGGCACATCACGTGGCGCCGCATCGAGCAGGCGCGCGTGATTGATGCGATCCACCGCAAAGCTGCGCACGCCGTCGCGACCGTGATCCCACGCGTCCAGATACCAGTTGTCGCGGTAGTGGGTGATGCGCTGCGGAGACACGGTGCGCTTGGTCGATTCGTCGGTGGAGCGCGCGCGGTAGTCGAAGCGCAATTGCTTGCGCTCCAGCACCCCGGAAGCCACGGTGCGGAAGCTGGCTTCGTCCAGCTTGCGGCCCCGGTGCGGAATCACCCGTACCCGGTCCACCGGCCACTGCGATACGCCGGCCTGGGCGGCCAGCAACCCTTCGATACGTTGCTGCAGCGGCGCCAGCATCGAGGACAACACTCCGCCGCCGGTGCGCGCGAGCAGTTGCTGCGAAGCCAGCAGCGCGTGCAGTTCTTCCGAGCTCAGCCACAGGCCGGGCAGTTCGAAGCGGTCGCTTTCACCGGACAGATAACGGAAGCCCGATTCGCCATCGCCTTCTATCGGCGCCATCAGTGCATCGCGCAGAAATGCCAGATCGCGATAAACGGTTGCGCGAGAACATCTCAGATCATCCTGCAGCCGCGCCACCGTGACCGGGTAGCGAGCCGACTTGAGCAGGCGATGCAGGGAGTTGATGCGTTCGTAGCGGTCCATATGTCGATTATGTCCGAAGTCCTTGCGCGGCGGGGTGAGCGCGGCTGTGCGCCAGTCGCAGGAGCGTAGCCACCGGTGTCGGGGCTGCGCCTGCCTTGCAGCTCGCTCGCATTCACCACGCGTCCGTTGCCGCTCGCACGCACCTGAACACGTCATTCGGCTGCGATCTGCGCCCATCGCCCGAACCCTCAATGAAGCGCGACGTTCACTTGATCATGACGCGGCCGCACAGTCCGTTATCATGAAATCGCTTCCACGCTCTCTAACCGCCCTGCCCTCCAAAGCGAGCCGCCCATGTTCCGCCGTACCCTGTCGTCTGCCCTGCTGCCACTGTTGTTGATCACGCCCACCGTCTGGGCCCAGGCAGTGGCATCGGCGCCGGTGGATCCGGCCGCAGCGCTGATGCCCTCGCCCTGGGGCGGCAGCAGCGGGGAATTCGGCTACGCCGCGGCGCACGGCAATAGCACCACCGACAGCCTCAACGGCCGCATCCGTCTGCGCTATACCGACGGCGACTGGATCCACAGCCTGGACGCCACTGCACTGCGTTCGAGTTCGGAATACACCAACACCGACGACGACGGCAGTACCGAACGCAAGCGCCAGACCACCGCCGAGCGTTACACCGGCAGCGCTGGCAGCGCATTGCAGTTGGGCGAACACCGCCAGCTCACCGCCACCGGCCGCTACGAAATGGATGATTTCGCCACCTATGACCATCTGGCCACCTTCGGTATCGGTTACGGCACGCGCCTGATCGACGCCGATCGTTTTTATCTGGATGCACAGGTGGGCCCGGGTGTCCGCCGCGCACACAACCGCAAGGAAGACCGCAACGAAACCGGCCTGATCGGACGCGGCCTGTTCGACCTCAAGTACACCGTCACCGACAACACCGATCTGATCAACACGCTGCTGGTGGAGTCGGGCGGATACAACACCTATGCGCAGAACGATTTCGGCGTGCAAGTCAGCATGAACTCGCACTTCGCGCTGAAGGCTGCATGGCAGATGCGCCACAACAGTGAGGTGAGCGATGGCGACAACAAGACCGATACGCTGACCACGGTCAACCTGGTTTATAAGTTCAAGTAAAAATTAGCGGTTGTAGGAGCGACCTTGGCCGCGAGAGGTTTTACTGGTGAAGCCTCTCGCGGCCAGGGCCGCTTCTACGAGGATTAGGCACGACGCGTTTGCAACCTCGAGCCGGTGAGGCTAAGAGCGGCTTGCGCATCGGTTGAGGTGTCGGTGACGTTACAGCTCTGCCAGCAACTGTGCGGCGCCTTTGTCGAACAAGCCTTGCGCGACGCGGCGGCCCAGTTCTTCGGCGTCGTCGGGGCTGCCGCATGCGTCTGCATGAATCAACCGCCCGTCGCTGGCGTCGCCGACCATGCCCTGCAGGAACAGGCCCTTGCCTTCCCAGCGCGCGAACGCAGCTACCGGCACGTGACAGCTTCCATGCAGCGCGCGATTCATGGCCCGCTCGGCTTCCACGCAGACGCGGGTGCGGCCTGCGTCCAGCACCGCCAACAGACCATGGATACGCGCATCGTCACCGCGGCATTCCACCGCCACCGCGCCCTGTGCGGGTGCAGGCAACCACTCTGGCGCGTCCAGTCGCGCGGCAATGCGCGCATCCAGACCCAGCCGCTGCAAGCCGGCACAGGCCAGCACGATGGCGTCGTAACCCCCGTTGTCGAGTTTGGCCAGGCGGGTGTTGACGTTGCCGCGCAGGTCGACCAATTCCAGGTCCGGGCGCGCGGCGCGCAACTGCGCCTGGCGACGCAACGAGGAGGTGCCCACACGTGCGCCCAGCGGCAGTGCCTGCAAGGTGGCGTAGAGATTGGACACCAGCGCGTCGGCCGGGTCGCCGCGGCCCAGGATGGCCGGCAGCACGAACGGCTCCTCAATTTCCATTGGCACGTCCTTGAGCGAATGCACCGCGCAGTCGGCTTCGCCACGCAGCATCGCCAGCTCCAGTTCCTTCAGGAACAGGCCCTTGCCGCCGATGGCAGCCAGCGAACGGTCCAGCACGTCATCGCCACGGGTGCTCATCGGCACCAGCACGACCTCCAGGTCGGGATGATGCTGGCGCAAGGCGGCGGCGACGTGTTCGCTCTGCCAAAGGGCGAGCGGGCTCTTACGGGTGGCGATGCGGAGCGCGGTCATCCCGCCATTATCGCGGAGCAGACCCGTAACTCCTACCTAGGGCGTGTTGTGCGTTTTGGGATGAGTGCATGACACCCTTTAGCGTAATTGCTCGCGCAGGCTGGCAACACAGCGACGGCTCACTTCCAGGGTCTGCGGCACGTTGCGCAGCACCGCATGCACCTGGCCGTCGCCGCTGCGGCGCAGTTCCACCAGTTCGTCGCGGGCGACCAGGCAATTGCGGTGGATGCGCAGTAGGCGGTCGGCGAACTCGTCTTCCAAGGATTTGAGCGACTCTTCGATCAGGTCCTCGCCACGGGCGTGGTGGACGATGACGTATTTCTCTTCGGCCTGCAGGTAGCGGATGTCCTGGATGGCGATCAGCCTCAAGCTACCGCGCAGGCGTGCGCAAAGATGCGTGCGTAACGGCGCAGGCGCGGCGCTGGGCGCGCGTCCGGCCAGGAAGGTGGCTACCTTTTCCATTGCGGCAGCCAGACGTTCCGGGCGCACCGGTTTCATCAGGTAATCCAGCGCGGCGGCGTCGAACGCCGACAGCGCGTGCTGGTCGTAGGCGGTGCAGAACACCACTGCAGGCTGTGGCTGGCTTTGCCGCAACAAGCGCGCGGTTTCCAGGCCGTCGACGCCGGGCATGGCGATGTCCAGCAGCACCAGATCCGGGTGCAGGTGTTCGCACTGCTGCAGCACTTGTTGGCCGTTTTCGGCCTGGCCGATCACTTCGACGTGCGGATGCTCGGCCAGCAGCATGCGCAGGCGCTCGCGCGCCAGTGGCTCGTCATCGGCGATCAGCACCCGCACTTGCGTGGCCGTCATGGACATCCCCTCGCTGCAGCGACTCTCCCTCACGGCAGCGGCAACGTGATCTCACAGACATAGTAGCCTTCGGCCCAGCTGGCCGCCATCCGTGCCCCGGCACCGAACTGGAGTGCCAGCCAGTGCGAGATGCTGGCCTGGGCAAGTCCGGCTCCGGCCAGCAACGGGAACCGGGCTGCGGAGCCGAATTGACGATGCGGATCTGCAACTGATTACCGCGCTGGCGCAGCGAAAGGTGCAGCGCGACAGTGTGATGCTGCGCGCCGCGCCGCCGCCGGGCATCAGGGTCACCACCAGCACCACCACAGCACCAATTCAGCCGATCCAGCAGCGCGCCCAATCGCGGCAGCCGGCACAGGTCCGGCATCCAGACGATTTTTGTGGCGCGCGGTGGCCCATGGCCTCAGACGGCGGTGAAGCGCGCTTGCATCCAGTTGCGCAGGGCCTCGATTTCTTCCAGACAGATCTGATGCCCCATCGGGTAGGTATACCAGTCCAGTTCGAAACCGAGCGTACGCAAGGTCTGCATGCTCGCCTGACTGGCAGCGAACGGCACCACAGGGTCGGCGGTGCCGTGGGCCATGAACAACGGTTGGCGGGTGGCGGCCTGCTGCAACTGGCTGGAGGCAGCGGCCGGTTCGGGCAGATAGGTCGACAGGGCGATCAGCCCAGCCAGCGGCTCGCTGCGCAGCAGTCCCACCGCCAAGGTCACCGCGCCACCTTGCGAAAACCCGGCGAGCAGAATGCGCTCGGGCGCGATGCCGCGGGTTTGCTCGTGGACGATCAACGCTTCGACCTGCGCCACCGATTCGGCGATGCCGACCTTATCGGCGCGCTGGGCGAAATCCAGGCTGACGATGTCGTACCAGCCGCGCATGCGCACGCCGTTGTTGATGGTGATCGGGCGGATCGGCGCATGCGGAAACACGAAGCGCAGTGCCGGCCACTGCGGTCGCACCAGTTCCGGCACCATTGGGGCAAAGTCGCTGCCATCGGCGCCCAGACCGTGCAACCAAAGCACGGTCCATTGCGGGTTCGGTCCGGTCTGGCGTTCGATCACTTCCAACATCATCCAGCTCCACTTGAGGGGCTGGGCATTATGCCTTGCATGGTGAACCGGCCCGATCACGGCGCCGATGAGGGAAGCGCACATATTTTGCCGCTCGCCAAGCCGCTGACCGGACCTCGCAGATCAGGAGCGGTGAACGTGAGCCGCCGTACTCAGATCAGCGACGACTCCAGCGCGGCGGCGCGGCGCAGCTCGGCCGCCCGCACCAGCACCTTGGGCGGGTCGAGTTCTTCGGGAATGCAGAAGATGCCCGCGCGGCGCAGGCCCAGGCCGGTGCGACGCAGCGAGGTCAGTGCCACCACCGGGATCGACAAGGCCATGCCTACGATCACCGGCGCCATCCAAGCCGCCAGCGATGGCGACACCGTATAGGCCACCGCACCCATGAACAGGCCGAACACAGTCAGCCCGCCATAGCTGCGCAACAGAGCAGGCCACGAAAGCTTGCCGTCGTCGCGCACCTGCGCATCCCAGCCAGAATCCTTGCCGGCCAACACTTCGAACACGCCACGCGACTGCAGGTACATCACCACCGGCGCCATCAGGGCGGCCAGTACGGTTTCCAGCAGAATGCTCAGCAACGCGCGGATGGCGCCGCCACAGGCGCGCAGCTCACGCGGGTTGAGCAGCAGCGCGATATAGCCGAGCAACTTGGGCGCGAGCAGCACGAACATGGTGCAGATAAAGATCCAGATCGCATTGCCCTGGCTGCTGCCATGCCAGTAGCGCGCGGGCGAGAACGGCAGGTTGCCGGCTAGATCGATGCCCCCACCGGCCAGCGGTATACCGATGCCGATCAACATCAGCAAGCCCCACATCGGCGCGGTGAAGTAATGTCCGATGCCGATCAGCATATGCATGCGGCTGATCCAGTGCAGGCCCTTGGCGCCGACGACTTTTGCGTGCTGCAGGTTGCCCTGGCACCAGCGGCGGTCGCGGATCAGCATGTCGGTCAACGTGGGTGGGCCTTCTTCGTAGCTGCCCTGAAGATACGGCACCATGTGCATGGCCCAGCCGCCGCGCCGCATCAGCGCCGCCTCGACAAAATCGTGGCTGAGCACATGCCCGCCGAACGGCTTGCGCCCGCGCAGCGATGGCAGGCCGGCGTGATCGGCAAACGCCTGGGTGCGGATGATGGCGTTGTGGCCCCAGTAATTGCTCTCGGCGCCATGCCACCAAGCCACGCCAAAGGCGATGATCGGCCCGTACACACGGCCGCCGAACTGCTGCATGCGGGCAAACAAGGTCTGCCCGTTGACCACCGCCGGCAGGGTCTGGATCAGGCCCACATCCGGGTTGTTTTCCATGCCGGCGACCAGCCGCACGACGGTGTCGCCGGTCATCAGGCTGTCGGCGTCCAGGATCAGCATCTGCGCATAGCTGCCACCGAAGCGGCGCACCCAGTCGGCCACATTGCCGGACTTGCGCGCAGCATTGTCGGCGCGGCGGCGGTAGAAGATGCGCCCGTGTCCATCGACGCGATCGCACAACTGATTGTAGACCACTTCTTCGGCACGACCGATATGCTCGTGGGTGGTATCGCTGAGCACGAAGAAATCGAAGTGTTCCAGCTGGCCGGTTTCGGCCACCGATTCGTAGATCGCCTGCAGGCCGGCCAACAGCCGGCGCGGGTCTTCATTGTAGGTGGGCATCAGCAACGCGGTGCGCGTCTGCAGCGTCGGCAGCGGTTCTTCGGGGTCGATGCCGAGCTTGCGCCCGCCGCGCGCCACTACGGTGATGAAGCCGGCCACCGCGCTGGCGAAGGACATCGCGATCCAGGCGAACAGCAGCACGAACAAGCCGAGCAGGCAGCCTTCCAGCACGCTGATGCCGTCCGGCCACAGCACGCTGAGCATCACCCACACCGCCACCGCGGTGGTGGCGAAAGTGCCACCGATCAGATAGAAGCGCCGAATGCCAATGCCAGCCGGCGCGGTGCGCTGATGGCCGACCTGAAGGCTGCCTTCGTGCAAGCTTTGTTCGGGCATCGCCAACGGCGCTTCAGGCGGCAGCGTGGGCTGGCCGGCGTCGAGTGCGGAAATGGGCGGCAATGCGGTTGGTGCGGGGGGAAGGGTCACGGTACCATCCATCAAGACTGCCCATCGCACGATCGCGACAGTGCGGGCTGAAACGGGAAGTCCATCCCGGCTATGCATAGCGATGTTGCTTGGTGCGTCGCAGCGTGGGCGAGCCCAGCGGCGTGCGACCAAGACGCTCTAAAACTAATCCGATGCACAAGCTCTCCTTGCTGCAACCTCACGTCGCAGCGCATTCTAAAGAATCGACCGTTAAAGGAAACGAAGGCCACTGCGCAGTCTTCCAGCCCCTGTCCCGACGCTGGAAGCGCGGCAGACTACGCCGCAGCGACCGAACGCAGCCCCAATAGATTGCAGCTTGACACGCGCGCTGTCACTGGCGGCGAACCAGGTTGTCATGCGTACCAACTGCCTTAGAGCGGCTAACAAAACGTAGCGAGCAGTCGTCAGGTGGGTGCTCGCGGCGCGCAGGAACCGGAGTGTACGCGTGGTACATGCCGATTCCGAGCACCGACCGCGCCCGCCTGGCGGTGAGCGCAGTCGTTTTGTTAGCCGCTCTGAATCGGACAGACCAGCAGCGCGCGGCCGTCTTCCTGCAGTTGCAGCACATCGCACGCGGCCCGCGCACCTGGGCCAGTTGCGTACACATCTGCGCATCGTGGATCTCGGCTACCGTCAGCGACAGCCGGCCGTCATCACGCAGCCGGGTTTCGGCCATGGTGCGGCCACCCGGGGCGATGCGCAGCAGCGAGAGTTCTTGGGCCGCACAGACCGCGCACCCGCTTTACCGGCAACATCTCAGGGCAGCGCGGATTCCAGCGCGTCTTCACCCAACGCGTGCGCCTGCATCAGGCGACGACTGCCGGCGTTCAAACCCTTCACCTGCACGTCCAGATCGTGATGCCGCAGCCGCTGCACCACCTTGTCCAACGCCGCCACGGCGGTGATGTCCCAAAAATGCGCGCGGCTCACGTCGATCAGCACCGCACGACCGGGCACCTCACGTGCGTCGAAGGCATCGATAAACACGTCGGCCGAAGCGAAGAACACCTGCCCGCGCACGCTGTAGGTACGCACGCCGTCGTCGCCATCGCTATGTGCGATCTGTAGCAGCCCAGCCACCTTGAAAGTGAAGAACACTCCGCTCAGCACCACACCCACCGCTACGCCAGCAGCTAGATTATGCGTGACCAAGGTCACAGCCACGGTTGCCAGCATCACCACGCTGGAGGTGCGTGGATGGGTGACCAGGGTGCGCAACGAGCGCCAGTCGAAAGTCTCGGCTGAGACCATCACCATGATCGCCACCAACGCCACCAGAGGCACCTGCGACACCCACGGCTTGAGCAGTACCATCAGGATCAGCAGGAATACGCCAGCAAATAGCGTGGACAGCCGGCCACGACCGCCGTACTTCACGTTGCCCACGGTCTGACCAATCATGCCGCAGCCGGCAATGCCGCCGAACAGGCTGGCTGCCGCGTTGGCGATGCCCAGCCCGGCGCATTCGCGGTTCTTGTTGCTTGGGGTATCGGTGAGTTCATCGACTACACGCGCGGTCATCAGCGATTCGAGCAAGCCCACCATTGCGATAGCCAGCGCCGGCAAAGCGATGATGCGCAGAGTCTCCAACGTCAACGGCACCGAAGGCCATTGCAGGAATGGCAACGCATTGGGCAGCTTGCCCAGATCGGAAACGGTCTTCAGCGGCAACTGTAATGCCGTGCCGGCGATGGTCAGCAGCAGGATGCACAGCAGCGGCGAGGGAATCGCCGACAGGCCGGGTATGCGCAGACGCGGCAGGCCGTAGATGATCGCCAGGCCCACGCCCAACATGACCCAGGTAGTCGGGTTGGCGCCGAGCAGATGCGGCAACTGCGCGGCGAAGATCAGCACTGCCAGCGCGTTGACGAAGCCAGTGCGCACCGAGCTGCTGACAAACCGCATCAGCACGCCCAGGCGCAACAGTCCGAACAGGATCTGCACCGCACCGGCCAGCAGCCCGGCCGCCAGCAGATAGCGCAAGCCGTGCGCGGCCACCAGCGGTGCGGCGACCAAGGCCACCGAGCCGGCTGCAGCAGAAATCATCGCCGGGCGTCCGCCACAAAACGCAATCACGATGCCAATCACAAAGGATGCGAACAGGCCCACTTGCGGGTCCACACCTGCCACGAAAGCGAACGCAATCACTTCGGGAATCAGGGCAAACGTTGCGACCGCACCGGCCATCAGTTCGCGCGCAGGTGAAGCGCGCCATTGCGCCAGTTCGGCACGCAAAAAGGACATCGGGAGACACTCCGGGGGACAGAAACGACAGCCTGCGGAGATTGCGCAGCGCCAATAGTGTGCAGGAAAGCGACCCCGTCCGCAGCCTGTGTGTCATCGTTGCGGCAATACGCTTTTCTGTGACTTGCATCACGCCGAGGAACGCCACCGCATACCAAGATACCCCCCCACCGCGCCCGACTGTCGAGCTCGGTTCTCCAGGGAAACCACCATGTCCATTTTCAGGACTGCAAGTACGCTCGCGCTGACCACGGCGCTGGCGCTGACCGCCGCACCGGCTTTCAGCTATTCCATCAGCAACAAGAAGATCGTCGACGACAGAGGCAAGGTGGTTCAGCTCAAGGGCGTCAACGTGTTCGGTTTCGAGACCGGCAACCATGTCATGCATGGTCTGTGGGCGCGCAATTGGAAAGAGATGATCAATCAGATGCAGGGCCTGGGCTTCAACGCCGTGCGCCTGCCGTTCTGCCCGGCCACGCTGCGCGCATCCACCGCCCCGACCAGCATCGACTACGGCCGCAATCCCGATCTGCAAGGTCTGACCTCACTGCAGATTTTCGACAAGGTGATCAAGGAATTCAATGCGCGCGGCATGTACGTGATGCTGGATCACCACAGCCCCGATTGCGGCGGCATTTCCGAGCTCTGGTACACCGGCTCGTATTCCGAAGCGCAGTGGCTGGACGATCTGCGCTTTGTCGCCAACCGCTACAAAAGCGTGCCGAGCGTGATCGGCCTGGATCTGAAGAACGAACCGCACGGTGCGGCCACCTGGGGCAGCGGCAACGCATCAACGGACTGGAACAAGGCCGCCGAGCGTGGTTCGGCGGCAGTGCTGGCGGTGGCGCCGAAGTGGATCATCGCGGTGGAAGGCATCACCGACAACCCGGTGTGCTCGACCAATGGCGGCATCTTCTGGGGCGGCAATCTGCAGCCGCTGGCCTGCACCCCGCTCAACATTCCGGCCAACCATTTGCTGCTGGCACCGCATGTATACGGGCCGGATGTGTACGTGCAGTCGTATTTCAACAGTAGCAACTTCCCCAACAACATGCCCGTGATCTGGGACCGCTACTTCGGTCAATTTGCCGGCAAGCATGCGCTGCTGCTGGGCGAGTTCGGCGGCAAGTACGGCGAAGGCGATGCCCGCGACAAGAGGTGGCAGGACGCGTTGGTGAAATACCTGCGCAACAAGGACATCAACGCGGGCTTCTACTGGGCGTGGAACGCCAACAGCGGCGATACCGGCGGCATTCTGCGCGACGACTGGACCAGCGTGCGCGAAGACAAGATGGCGCTGTTGCGGACGCTTTGGGGCACGGTGAGAAGCACCGCGGCAGCTCCCACACCAACCCCGCCCCCCCCGCCCCCCCCGACCCCGACGTCCACCGGAAGCTTCGGCACCAAGGTGTTCGTGGACAGCAAGTCCAGTGGCGGCTACTGCAACCGGATGCAAGTCACCAACACCGGCACCGCAAGTGGCACCTGGTCGATCTCGCTGCCAGTCACCGGCACCGTCAACAACGGTTGGAACGCTACTTGGTCGCAAAGCGACACCACGCTCAAGGCCAGCGGCGTGGACTTCAATCGCACCCTCGCTGCCGGTGCGACTGCCGAGTTCGGCTTTTGCGCGGCAGTCTGAATGCCTGAAGCGGCCCGCGCTGGCGTGCCCGCAGTTAATATGTCGTCAGCAGGTGGTCCCACTGTATGACGTCGCGTAACGCAACGGGCTGATCAACGCCGGTTCGCATGCTGGCGTCCGGCATGTAGCAACGCTGCAGGAGTTCCCTTTGGCGCGATGAAGCGTGATCGGCAACGCCCATCGCCCAAAGGCGATCCTATATTGCATTGACGCATTGCACGACTCTGCCTTGATGACTCCAAACAAGCCGAAGCTGCCGCAAATAACGTTCAACCGGCCTGTGAATCAGCCGTTATGCGTGAGCTAGCGCCTCAACTCTTAGAGCGACTAACAAAACGACTGCGCTCACCGCCAGGCGGGCGCGACCGGTGCTCGGAATCGGCATGTAGCACTCTTACAGGGACCGAGGTCGCGCAGGGAAAAGATACAGTGCTTACCGCGCGACATCGCGTCCGGTGGTGGCTGTGTCGCTGCCGCAGCGCGCGCGTTTGGCGGCGTACATAGCTTCGTCTGCTGCGTGCATCAAACTGGCGGCGTCGACGTGCGTGCCGTGCTGCCAGGCGACACCGATGCTGGGCTGGATCGGCAGGTGCTGGTCGCCGAACACTGCGCCTTCCGCTGCAGCGATGCGGATGCGCTCTGCGACCGCGGCACATTCGGTCTGCGGGTCTTGCAAGTCGCCCAGCAGCACCACGAATTCGTCGCCGGCCAGACGTGCCACTAAATAGCGGTCGCCTGCCGCACGCTGCAGGCAGCGGCCGAAAGCGACCAATACGGCGTCGCCGGCGCGGTGGCTGTAGACGTCGTTGATGCGCTTGAAGCCGTCCAGATCCAGGAACATCACTGCCACGGCGCATTGTTGTTGCTGCGCCTGCGTCACGGCGATCTGCAACGCTTCCGACCAGGCGTGCCGATTCGGCAAGCCGGTCAAGGCGTCGCGGGTGGCGCGCTCGTGCATCAGGCGATGCAGCGTTTTATGCGCGGTGACGTCGTGCGCCATCAGGAAGAATCCCTGCGTCTGCGTCTGCGTCGATGCACTCTGCGTTTCCGGCACCAGGGTGATTTCCACATCGCGTGGGGATATGCCGCCGCGCAATACATGTTCGAAGCTGGCGCGTTGCCCGGCGACGACCTGCGCCAAGGCAGCGCGCGCGGCAGCACTGAGGTCGCCGCCCAACACTTGCGTGATATGGCAGCCGACCAGGCTGACCGGCTCGACACCGAGCCAGTCGCGATGGGCTTCATTGGCGAACAGGCAACGCTGCCCAGCATCGAATTGGCCTACCAATGTAGGCGTGGCATCGCTGATTGCACGCAGGCGCGCTTCGCTGGCGGCCAGCCGTTCGGCGGCCACGTGGCGCTCGGTGACGTCCTGAATCTGCGAGACAAAATGCACCGGCGCACCGCTGCTGTCACGTACTAGCGACACCGACAATTGCGCCCTGATCACCGTGCCCTGCTTGCTGATATAGCGCTTGCTCAAGCTGTAATTGTCGCGCCCGCCCTCGATCAGCTCCTGCACCAGCCGCAGGTCCACATCCAGATCGTCGGGATGGGTGATGGTCTGAAACGTCGTGCGCAACAACTGCTCGCGCGGATAGCCCAAGATGCTGCACAGCGAGGGGTTGACGTCGCGCCAGGCACCGTCCAGAGAGACGATCGCCATGCCTTGCGGCGCGGTTTCGAAAGCGCCGGTGAAATGCTCGGCGGCCAGCTGCGCGGCGGCTTGCGCCTGCAATTCGGCGGTGACGTCGATGGCCATCGCCAGATAACCTGCCAATCCTTGCTGCGCATCGTGGATGATGTTGAAGCACAGGCGCACGCGACGCAGTTCGCCGTCCTTGCGCACCAAGGTCCAGATTTCTTCGGCAAGCACATCGCCGGCTGCGGCCGCAGCCAACTTCACATAGGACGGCGGCGACAAGGCCAACGTGGACATGTGCCGCTCCAGCTCGGCGGGCAGATGGAACTGCACTGGGCAGCTTCCCAATACCTCGTCCGCGGCATAGCCAAGCAGCCGCTCGGCGCCAGGATTGAACAATTCGATCTGGCCGTGCGGATCGAAGGCGATGATCGCCACATCCCGCGAGGCGTCCACCAGGGCCTGCAGGCGCGCGCGTTCGGCGGCCAGCGCGGCCGAGGCGTCCTTGAGCTGGGTGATGTCGTGCATCACGCAGACCGCACCCAAGGGCGTGCCCTGATCGCTGACCACCGGGTCGGCATTGCACAGCACGCTGCGCGCCGGTTGGCCGGCGGTGGCACGGATCACCATTTCGGCGTTGCGGACGTGCTCGCCGCGCCAGGCGCGCACCAAGGGAATAGCATCGGTGGGCAGCAAGGTACTGCCGTCGGCGTTGTAAAGGTCGAAGTACTGCGCCCATTGCGAAGGCGGCAGCGCACGCGGATCGGTGCCGTGCCATTGCCGCGCGGCGCGGTTGAATTCATGCAGCAAGCCATCGTTGCCGCAGGCCACCACGCCGTCAGCCATAGCTTCCAGCAACAGGCTCAGCGTCTGTTGTTGCGCCTGCGCGGCCAGCCGGTCGCGGCGCACTTCCAGTTGACTGGCGGCTTGCCGTGCGAGGCGGATCAAGGCCTGTTTCTGGTGGTCATCGAGCAGGCGTGGTTCGGTACTGAGCGTGCACAAGGTGCCGTATGCGTAACCGCCGCTACCGATCAGCGGCACGCCCACATACGAGCGCACACCGGGCGCAGCAATCACCAACGGGTTGTTGACGAAACGCGGGTCGGCCTCTGCATCGGGCACTTCCATCAGCTCGGTGCCCATCACCGCGTAGGAACAGAACGACGCGCTGCGCGGGGTGCCTTCCAGATCGGTGCCGCAGCGCGCCTTGAACCACTGGCGGTCGGCATCCAGCAACGACACCAGCGCCATCGGCGCGTTGGTGATATGCGCGGCCAGCCAGGCGATGTCGTCGAATTCGGCCTCTGCCTCGGTGTCCAGCACTCCCAGCCGGCGCACTGCCTCCACGCGCAAGGCGTCGTCGGCTGGGATCGGCACGGGCGGCATCAGGGCAGTCATGGCGTGGTCGGCGGGCGTGTGGTCAAAGTGGGTCGCACGCATGTAACGGCGCAGCGAGGGTCAACTTGAGCAGATCTGGCTGGACTCGCTTGCCGGACATTCAGAGCGGCGCTCAGCGTACCAGTGGAGCCGGCCTTGACAAGGTGATTGATCCGGGCATGTCAAAAACCGAATCCAGTCCACCGCCTACCCGCAGCCGTCGACAGCACGAGCTAGCCGCTGCTTGCACCGCCGCCTCGCCCTTGCAGGTTGACCAATGCCAAGTCTAGTGCAAGGACGCAGCCGGCACCGTGCCAGCCGCCACGTGTCCGGCGCTACGCCTCTAGGACGCGGCGCGCGGTTCTTTCGCCTTTCCAGCAGCGCAACTGCCCCTGGACAGCGCCTGTGCCGAAAAGCATTTGCGGCGCCGCCAAGCAACCACTACCCTCGGTCGATTGCCCTGCTCTGGAGTATTAAATGCTGCGTCCGCTGTCCCTGTTGATCGCCGGTGTGCTTGGTGTCGCCGCCGGTACCGTTGCTCCCGCCGTCGCCCCGGCCAGCCTTTCCAAGAGCGCGGCCGGCAGCGCCGTCCCCGAGATCGCCTACACCCGCTTCACCCTGCCCAACGGCCTGACCGTGGTCGTGCACGAAGACCACAAGGCGCCGGTGGTGGCAGTCAGTATCTGGTACCACATCGGTTCTGGCGACGAGCCGGCCGGCAAGACCGGCTTTGCGCACTTGTTCGAGCATCTGATGTTCTCCGGCTCGGAGAACAACAAGGGCAGCTTCTTCGCGCCGCTGGAAAAGGTCGGCACCACCGACATGAACGGTACGACCTGGTTAGACCGCACCAACTATTTCGAAACCGTGCCGACTACCGCGCTGGATACTGCGCTGTGGCTGGAATCGGACCGCATGGGCCACCTGCTTGGCGCCATCGGCCAGGAAGAACTGGATACCCAGCGCGGTGTGGTGCAGAACGAAAAGCGCCAGGGCGAGAACCGCCCGTATGGCCGGGTGGACCAGAACATCCTGTCCAACCTGTTCCCGGCCAATCATCCGTATCAGCACGAAACTGTGGGCTCGATGGAAGACCTGGACGCGGCCTCGCTGACCGACGTCAAACAGTGGTTCAACGATAACTACGGCGCCGCCAACACCACTCTGGTGCTGGCTGGCGACATCACCGTGGCGCAGGCACGTGCCAAGGCCGAGCAGTATTTCGGCGACATCCCGGCCGGCAAGCCGGTGCCGCGCCAACAGCCGTGGGTGACCCCGCTGGCCGCACAGAAGCGGGGCGTGCAACACGACCATGTCTCGCAGCCGCGCATTTATCGCACATGGGCCGCGCCGCAATTGGGCAGCGATGCAGCGATCCAGCTGGATCTGGCTACCACCCTGCTCGGCGGCGGCAAGACGTCGCGGCTGTATCAGCGTCTGGTCTACCAGGACAACCTGGTCGATGACGTGTCGGCGGCGATCCAGCCGTTCGCGCTGGCCAGCCAGGTGCAGATCCAGGCCGACGTGAAAGACGGCGTGGACCCGGCCAAGGTCGAGGCGATCATCGACGAAGAACTCAAGAAGTTCATCGCCCAAGGCCCCACCGCCGACGAATTGCAGCGCGCGCAGGTGGCCTACCGCGCCGGCTTCGTGCGCGGCTTGGAAAAGGTTGGCGGCTTCGGTGGCAAGGCGGTGATCCTGGCCGAGGGTCAGGTCTATCGCGGCGACCCGGGCGCCTACAAAAAGGATCTGCAGCGCGGCCTGGCCGCCACCGTCGACAGCGTCAAGCAAACCGCCGCCACTTGGTTCGGCAAGGGCGACTATCTGCTCACCGTGCTGCCGGCCGGCAAGGACTTCGACCCCGTTGCCGAAGACAAGGCAGTAGTCGCACGCCCCGCCGAACCTGGCAAGCCGGTGCCCAAGATTCCGGCCGCAGGCAAATACAAGGATTTCAAGGTCACCGCCTCCACGCTGGACCGCAGCAAGGGCGTGCCGGAGACCAACCAGTTCCCGGATCTGAGCTTCCCGCAGTTGCAGCGCGGCAAATTGAAGAACGGCATCGAGGTGATCCTGGCCGAGCGCCACACCATCCCGGTCACCCAGGTGGAGCTGCTGTTCGACGCCGGCTATGCGGCCGACCAGGGCCACAAGCTCGGCACCGCCAGCGTCAGCGCCGCGCTGATGAACGAGAGCACCGCCTCGCTGGATTCGGTGGAAGTGGCCCAGCGTCGCCAGCGCTTGGGCGCAATCACTGCGGTCGGTTGTGATCTGGACAGCTGCAGCGCCTCGCTGGACGCGCTCAACGACCAGCTGCAGCCGTCGCTGCAGTTGTTCTCCGACATCGTGCGCAACCCCGCCTTCAAGGCAGCGGACATCGAGCGTATCCGTGGCCAGTGGCTGGCCGGCATCGCGCAGGAAAAGACCCAGCCCGACAGCCTGGCGCTGCGTGCGCTGCCGCCGTTGTTGTTCGGCCAAAACCACCCCTACGGCATCCCGCTCACCGGCAGTGGGATCGAGGCGGCCATCAAGAGCCTGGACGCAAAGGATCTGCAGAATTTCCATAGCCAGTGGCTACGTCCGGATAACCTGCGCATCCTGGTGGCCGGCGACACCACGCTGGCGCAGATCATTCCGCAGCTCGATGCCGTCTTCGGCGACTGGAAGGCACCCGCCACACCATTGCCGAAGAAGAACCTGTTCAACGTCGCCGCGCAGCCCAAGCCTCGCGTGTATTTGATCAATCGACCGGACGCGCCGCAGTCGGTGATCCTGGCCGGCCTGCTCGCACCGTCCACCAAGGCGCCGGACAACCTGGCGATCGGCGTGGCCAACGGCGCGTTCGGCGGTACCTTCACCTCGCGGTTGAACATGAACCTGCGCGAAAACAAGCGTTGGGCCTACGGCGCCGGCACCCGCATGCTGGATGCGCAGGGCCAGCGACCGTACCTGTTCTCGGCGCCGGTGCAGACCGACAAGACCGCAGAATCGGCCAACGAGATCCTCAAGGAAGCCACCGCGATCGTCGGCGACAAGCCGCTGACCACCGACGAGATCGAGAAGATCAAGAACCAGCGTATCCGCGCCCTGCCGGGCAGCTTCGAAACCACCGGCGCGGTGCTGGGTGCGATCGAAGGCATCGTGCAGTTCGACCGCCCCGACGACGACGTGCAGACGCTCAAGCCACGCCTGGAAGCGATCAATCAACCGGCCGCACAGAAAGCTATCAAGCAGATCATTGCGCCCAACGCGATAACCTGGGTGATCGTCGGCGACCTGAAGAAGATCCAAGCCCCGGTGCGTGCGCTTAAGCTGGGCGAGGTGCAGGTGCTCGATGTGGATGGCAAGCCGGTCAAGCGCTGAGTGCGATTGACCCATCGACTACGCTGCTACCAAGCGGCGCAGTCGATGCTGGTAGCGACATGATCAGCTGCACACTCACCCACTCATCCAACCGCGCACTGCTTCAACTGGCGATCGGCGTACCACAGCGCGCGGCGGGCGAGATCGTAGGCACTGTCGGCCTGGCGCGGCAGCATTTGCGCGGCCATGACCGGGTCGGCACCGTTGTTGAAGGCATGCTCGGCGCGCTCCAGATCGCTCAGATGCATGCGCACCGGCGACAATAGGGTTTTACGCGTGGAGGCATCGCAACGCGCGCTGCGTTGTTCCAGCGCCGCCAACGCCTCGCGGATGCGGCGGCTGGCTTCGCCCGTGAGATCGGGCAGTGTTTCATGCGCGATCGGTGCGGCCTTGTAGCCATCGCCGGTCGCTTCACTCCCCATCTCGGCATGATTGCCGGCCAACGCAGGATTGAAGCGCACGTCCGGCGGCGCTCGCGCCTTGGCTACCTGCGTCTGCGGCCCGTTGAGCATGTCGTTGAACTTCTTCATGCCGCGATTCATTTCCTGCACTGCCACATCGCCCAACGTGCCATCGCTCTTCCAGTCCTTGGCAAAGCGCGTTTCCTGATACTGCACCGGGTTAACCCGCTCCATCACATTGCCTGCCTTGGCCTGCGCGCGCGCGTCTGTCATGCCCGGCGGCACCGCGCTGCCGCTCTGCGCCATCGGATCCACCTGCGCATCGAGTGGCATGCGCAAACGTCCTTCGCGCGTGTACAGCTGGGCGGCCATGGATTCGTTTGCCGGCGCATTGGCGGCCGCTACCTGCCGTTGCGGCGGAGTGCGCGTTGGCGGCGCCGCGCTTCGGGCGGCCGATGCGAACGCAGATGCAGCGCGCGGCTGACGCTCGCGTTCTTGCGGTGGCTCAACCGGCGCCGGCTGGGTCAACTGCGGACGCGGCACGAAATACATCTGCAAACTGTCATCGTGTCGCAGGGTGTCGCGCGGTGCTGGCATATACAGCAACAGACAGGCAAGAAAGAACAGGATGACGCCCGTGCATGCGACAGCGGCGACATGCGGGACAAGCGCTTGGTTCCTGCGGGTAGTCACATGCGCGAGACCAATATGATGAGAATGCGACCGCCGCACCGTGAGCCCCGATGCGGGGCGTGCAAATCTAGCCGGCGCGGCGCTTGCGCGCGTTCGAAATTCGTTGTCTGGACGGAAAGGGCTAGCCGCCATTCACATTGAGCGCAAAGAGCGGCGACCAAAACGGCGGCGCTTGCCGCCAGATGCATGCGGCCCATGCTCGGCGCCTTTTGCGCTTGGTCGGCACTGCCGTTGCTGCGCCGTGCGCAGCGCTGATGCAGCTGACCACGTTTTGTTAGTCAGCCTCCTCCGGCCGGTACAGCCGCTGGCACACCTCGCAGAAAAAGGCGCGACGCCCGGCCTTGCCCAAATGCTTTCGGTACTGCAGCGGCGCACCGTCGCGCGGGCAACTGGTTTTGGTCTGCACCTGATAATGCTTCTTCAGCACGAAAGCCTTCTTCCAGGTGTAGAAATCGAAACTGTAATCGCGCGCCTGAGTGACCAGTTCACCGAGCTTGCGCGCCGGCAATGCGCCCACCTCACTCTCCGGATGCACGCGAATACGGTGCAGCACCTCGTTCTTGATGATGTTGCCTACGCCGGCAAAGATGGTCTGATCGAGCAAGGCGTCGGCGGCGAGCATGCCGGATGCAGCGCGCAGTTTGCGACGTGCCTGCGCTGCATCCCAAAGCGGATTCATTACGTCCGCCGTCCAGTCGTAGACCTCGTCCAGCGGGCGATCGATAAACTGCACCGAGCACGCGTAAAAATTCAATCGCTGGCCCTTGGAAAATTCCAGGCGCAAGCGCGGCACCGCATTGGGTTTGTCTTCGTTGATGCGATAACTGCCGAACAACAAAAAATGGATGCGCACGCTGCACTGCGCGCATTCGATCAAAAAATGTTTTCCCCAGCTGCGCAGCGCCAGCACCTTTTGTCGATGCAGGCGTGCGATTTCCTGCTTGCTGTTGCCGGAGACATGCAGAATCTTACGGCCGGCAAATGCGGCGGCTTGTTCGCGCAGGATGACAAGCGAGGGACCTTCTGGCATGCGCCTAGTATCGAAGCGGCACGTGAGTCGGTCGTGATCGCACTGCACACAAAACTCTGACGCGCACGCATGCATAGAAGTGCTGCCCGATCTCACTGCGCCCGCCATGCCAGCTCGTTCGTCCATCGCTGTTGCACGTGTGCGTTGTGGCTGCGCAGGCTGGTCGATTCCGGCCGCCGACCGCGCAACTTTTGGCGAGGGCGCCAGCGTGTTGCAGCGCTACGCCACGCGCTTGGATGCGGTGGAAATCAACTCCTCGTTTTATCGTCCCCATCGCGCCAGCACCTACGCGCGTTGGGCCGACAGCGTGCCGGAGGATTTTCGTTTCTCGGTGAAGTTGCCGCGCAGCATCAGCCACGATGCGCGGCTGCAAGGGACCGGGCCATTGCTGGATGCCTTCCTTGCCCAGGCCGGCGCGCTGGGCGCACGGTTGGGCTGCCTGCTGTTGCAACTGCCGCCCAGCGCGGCCTTCGATGTACGCGCCGCGGCCACGTTCTTCGCAATGCTGCGGCAGCGCTGGAATGGCGGTGTGGTGTGCGAACCACGCCACGCCAGCTGGTTCCTGCCGCAAGCGCAGGCAGTGTTGTCGCGCCACCACATCGCACGCTGCGCCGCCGACCCGGCCCCGGTGCCCGACGCCGCTGCGCCGAGCCCAACCGCCGGGCCACTGTACTGGCGCTGGCATGGCGCACCGCGCATCTACTACAGCAGTTACGACGACGGCGCACTTCAGGCACTGGCCGACGCGGTGAGCGGCGCCCCGGACGATACCGCTCAGCCACCGGCCGAACGTTGGGTGATCTTCGACAACACTGCTGCGGGGCTGGCAGTCCCCAACGCGCTGCAGTTACAGCGGCGGCTGGGAATCGACCGCGGGCGCTAGAGCGTGCGCGCACGTTGAGGTGAGTGCGAAATCGCGATCCCATGCACACGTAAGTTTCCAGGCCTGGCCAGCGGCCTCGAATACGCTGGCGACATTCCGTCGCATGCCCGGTGGCGCGACTCTTGCAGCCACGTCAACGACTCGACGCAGGCGCGCCATCATTCAAGCTGCATCGATCCATGCCGATAGGCCTGGATTGGCGAGCGATGTTGCATCGCGCCAGATCGCGTTACTGAATCTAATTGCCTGCGTGCGAAGCCTGTCGGCGTTCCGGCGCCTCACTCGCTCCCGCCCGCCACTTCGGTCATTTACCATGTCCTATGCTATTGCTCGTTCTGGAGATGCCATGAGTTCTGCCGCGCCCCCGTGCTGCACGTCGCTGCTTGGCCTGTCGCTGAGCATGTTCGTTGCGCCGTGCACGCTGACTGCAGCGCCGCTGGACACACCGGTCGTCAACACACCGGCCTCCACCCCGCCCACGCCCGACCTGGCCTACCCGGAACTGTTCCGGGCAGTGCAGAGCGGCGAGCTATTCGATGACCAAAAGCACTTCGTCGATTTCCTGCCGCTGCGGGACCCGGCACTGATCAACGCCGATTATCTGGCCCAACACGATCATCCCGGCTTCGACCTGCGCCGCTTCGTGGACGCTAATTTCGAAGCATCGCCGCTGGTGCAGACCCACGCGATCCGCCAGGACACCGCGCTGCGCGAACACATCGAGGATCTATGGCCCAAGCTGGTGCGCAGCCAGACCCATGTGCCGCCGTACAGCAGCCTGCTGGCGCTGCCGCATCCGTATGTGGTGCCAGGCGGGCGCTTCCGCGAGGTGTATTACTGGGACTCCTACTTCACCATGCTGGGCCTGGTGAAGAGCGGGGAGACCACGCTCAGCCGCCAGATGCTGGACAACTTCGCCTATCTGATCGACACCTATGGGCACATTCCTAACGGCAACCGCAGCTATTACCTGAGCCGCTCGCAGCCACCGCTCTTCTCGTACATGGTCGAGCTGCAGGCCGGCGTGGAAGGCGAAGCGGTCTACCAGCGCTACCTGCCGCAGCTGCAGAAGGAATACGCCTACTGGATGCAGGGTAGCGACAATCTGCAGCCCGGTCAGGCCGCGCGCCACGTGGTGCGCCTGGCCGATGGCAGCCTGCTCAACCGTTATTGGGACGAGCGCGACACCCCACGTCCGGAAGCCTGGCTGCACGACATACGTACCGCCGCCGAAGCCAGCGACCGCCCGGCCGCCGAGGTCTACCGCGACCTGCGCGCCGGTGCAGAAAGTGGCTGGGACTACACCAGCCGCTGGCTGGCCGATGGGCAGAACCTGCGCACCATCCGCACCACTGCCATCATCCCGATCGATCTGAACAGCCTGCTGTATCATCTGGAGCGCACGCTGGCCCAGGCTTGCGCGCAACCCGGAGCCGAATGCACACAGGACTACGCCGTGCTCGCGCAGCAGCGCAAGCAGGCCATCGAAGCGCATCTATGGAATGCGACCGGCTACTACGCAGACTACGATTGGCAGGCGCGCAAGCTGAGCGATCAAGTCACTGCCGCCGCGCTGTATCCGCTATTTGCCGGCCTGTCGTCGGACGAACATGCCAAGCGTACCGCCAGCAGCGTACGTGCACGCCTGCTCCGCCCGGGTGGGCTGGCCACCACCGCAGTCAAGACCGGCCAACAATGGGACGAGCCCAACGGCTGGGCGCCGCTGCAGTGGGTGGCAGTGGACGGCCTGCGCCGTTATGGCGAAGACGCACTGGCCCGTACCATCGGCGAACGGTTTCTGGCTCAGGTGCAATCGCTGTTCGCGCGCGAGCACAAGCTGGTTGAAAAATACGGCCTGGAAGCCGATGCGGCTGGCGGCGGCGGTGGCGAATACGCACTGCAGGACGGCTTCGGTTGGACCAATGGCGTCACCTTGATGCTGTTGAATCTGTATCCCTCGCCTGACGCAGCCAAAACGCCGACCAAGAAGGCACGCAAGACGGAACCGGCCGCGCCTTGAGCGCGGCGCCGGTTCATCGAGGGATGCAAGTCGTCGCAAGCGGTTGGCGGTAGATGTAGAAATCGCTGACGCCAAGCATCCCATGCGCTGACTGCGCCGCGCGTGGCGTGCGCGCAGTCGGTCGTGCGATGTGCCGCGGGCCACTCCACCAAAACGCGTAGATCGCGATGGCTCGTCGCCACATTTTTGCCGGGGGGGAATCGCACTCAAGGGTCTTTTCGCGTCTTGGTCTTTTCGCGTCTTGCTGCAACTGAAGCGGCCTGTGGTGCATCGAGGCATGGCGTGCACTGCGGCATCGACTTTCGGCCAGCTCAGGCAGCACGCGTCCGCTTGCATGGGCTGCTGGGGCGCAGGCCGCCACGTATCATGCGCACTCTTTCAAGACTCAGGACGGAACCATGGCCGTACGCACGCTCAACGAATTTCTCGCCCATTCCAAGGAAAAGGACGTCGGCTCCGATCGGTTCGAACTGGAAAACCCGCATCTGCTGGAAGTGCGCCTCAGCGGCATGGTGTGGTCCAAGGCAGGCGCCATGGTAGCGCGCACTGGCAACGTCAAGTTCACTCGTGAGGGACTGTTGGAACAGGGACTGGGCAATCTGCTGAAGAAAGCCATCAGCGGTGAAGGCATGCAGCTGATGAAGGCGGAAGGACAGGGCCGTGTATATCTGGCCGATCTCGGCAAGCTGGTCACGCTGCTACGCTTGAATGGCGAGGCGATCTTCGTCAACGGCAACGATGTGCTGGCATTCGAATCCGGTGTCGAGCACAAAATCACGATGATGCGCAAAGTGGCCGGCATGCTGTCGGGCGGCCTGTTCAACGTGCGCCTGAGCGGCCACGGCATCGTGGCGATCACCTCGCACTACGAACCACTGACGCTTCCGGTCGCCGCCGCCAGCGGCCCGGTATTCACCGACCCCAACGCCACCGTGGCCTGGTCGGGCACGCTGACCCCGGAGCTGGTCACCGACGTATCGATCGGCACGCTGTTCGGCCGCGGCTCGGGCGAAAGCCTACAAATGCGCTTCGTCGGCGAAGGCTGGGTGGTGGTGCAGCCTTACGAAGAAGCCAGCTTTCAAGCCAAGAGTTGATGTAAGTGTGGCCAGCTGCGCGGTTGTGTGGCTAGGCGACATACCGATCTCCAGAGCCTGTCAGGCACGATGAAGAAGACTGCCCGGTCAGTCCTGATACCAAGCCTGATTTGGTCTGTATGATCGTTACGGTTGCTGTACTGATGGAATCGCAAGACCCACAGTGGACTTGCAGTTGCGAAGAGTCGGACCACTGGCATTACGTAAGTTCAGATCGAATCGAAGAGAGCCAGTCGCATCTGCAGGCCACCAGCCACACCCCGTCTTGCAAAGCGAATAGATCGTATCGCGAAGATCATGGGGCACGTGTACGGCATTATCTTCCCGGATCAGAAATTCGAGTCAGTCAGTCCAGTCGAACCTTGTTGAGGATTTGCCTGACGTCTACGAAAAATCGCTTTAGATTGGCTAACAAAACCTAGCAAGCAGTCGCCAAATGGGTGCGCACGGCGCTGAGGAACCGCAGTGTGCAAGTGGTACATGCAGATTCCGAGCACCGTCCGCACCCACCTGGATCTGGCGACTGCGCAGTAGTTTTGTTAGCCACTCTTATACCCAACCGCGTCGGCGGAACCACGCCAACGGAATCACCACGCTCAGCGCAATCACGCCCAGTGCCCAGAAGTAGGCGTGGTGCCCCTTGAGCTCGGGCATGTAGGCAAAGTTCATACCCCAGATGCCGACCAGCACCGTGGGCGGAATGCCGACCACCGATGCCACCGCCATCACCTTCATCACGTTGTTCTGGTCCATGTTGATCATGCCCAGTACGCTGTCGAGCAAGAACTCGATGCGGTCGTCCATGTGCTGCTCGAATTCGCTCAAGATGGTCAGGTCCTTGTGCAGCGATCCGATGCGTTTGGCCGCATCGGTGCCGAACCACTCCGGCGTGGCGCCATCCAGATAGGTGACCAGACGCAGCATGCCTTGCCCGGCGTTGTGCAGCCCGCCCAGGCGGCGGCCCATGCCACCGACCTGATGCAGCATGCGCTCCAGATCTTTGGTCTTGTGCGGGTTGTCGAACACTTGCCGGGTGGTTTCGGTAACTTCGGCTTCGAGCGCTTCCAGCCGGTCTGCCAGACGCCCCACCAATTGATCGAACATGTGAAGCAGCAGGTCGTCGGAGCTGTGGCAGGGCGCGTGCTCCAGGCGCGCGGCCAATGCCTCCAGCGAGCCGATGCGCTGCTCGTGCTGGGTCACCAGCATGGTCGGCGACAGCGCAAAGCCCAGCGGCGCGGTCGGGCCGTCGTCGTCCTGGAACCGCGGCACGTTGAGAAACAGCACCTCGCCCTGCCGGCGCACCCGGCTGCTGAATTCGATCTCGCCAATGGCCGCACGATCGGGCAGCGCAAACCCGACCCGCTCGACCGCTTCGGCAAGCTCCTGCGTGCTCGGCTGGCACAGGTCGACCCAACAGCCCTGCGTTTGGTGAGTGCTGGCAATCGTGTGGATCGTGATCATGCGTAAGGATTTGATTACGAATAGATAGCGAGCATCCTCCGCGTCCAATCCGCCGTCAACGCCGGCGCAGGCGAGACAGCGCTTGGCGCTGCAGCCGGTGTTGCCCGTAAACCCAACGATCCCTAGTACCGATCGCCTTTCTTCCTGCGCCACTTTCGCCGACTGCCGCATCAGTTCGGCATTGTGCCAGCCCAGCTGCAGAGATCTGCTCGACAGTGCACTCTCGCACCCCTGGAGCAATCACATGAAACCCTCGGTTATCGTTTCTCCGGCAATACACGCAGCATCGGTCTCCCCGACGACACACGCAGCGACCAATGGCGTCGATTTATCGAACGATCTCCCAGTCCACCAACGTGGCGCAACGCGTCCCGACGGGCCGCTCGACAGCTTGCCACGCCTGCGCCGCACCAAGTCAGCCCAAGCCATAGCACTGGAGTTCTCGCCCGACAGCTTGCCACGCCTGCGCCGAACCAATTCAGCCCAAGCGATGGCACCGGAGTTCTCAATAGACACAAAACGCTTCGATACGCTATTTGGCAGCTCCCAGCCGGCACGCGGAAAGCTGCTCAAGACTGACGACGGTATCGTGCACAGAACGCCGATCCAACAGCAGGAAATAGAGAATCTCGGCAACGGCCAGGCACGGGTGAAGATCAATCCGACTCGCCTGTTCGTGTCAACCGCCCCGGCGCTGAAAGACGCGCATTCCAGCGATGCTGCTGCCCTGGCTGCGAAATACAATATCAGCAAGGAAGAGGTCGAGCGCATTATGAGCACGCCGATCTTCCATGCACAGACAGAGACAGACCCTGCAGCTTCGAAAGTGCCGCTCTCGCAGCGCCTGCGGCTAGACGATCTACGCAACAAGCGCGTCGAATACAAATGGAACATCACCAAGAATTTCAGTCTGGTCATCGGCGAGACGCATCCGGGCGTGCCATTGGATGAGCCGATGACAACCAAGTCAGCACGCAAAAAAAAACAGCCATTCGCACAAGGTCATGTCACTCTCGTCGGTGGTCAAACATGGAAAGAGCCCTGGCAAAGCAATCGCCAGATACCCGAATCCCGCATCTGCGGCACACTTTATTACAACAAAGACGGCAAGCTGTGCATCAATAACGATTCCGGCCGTTTTAGTGAGTACGAGGACCGCATCCTTGAACACCTTGAGATGGTCGCCTCCATCTTCGCAAAGTACGGCTTGGAAGTGAAAGTGGAATGGATAAAAAAAGAGCCTGTCGCGCTGCAAAATCGACCCGATCGATCGTAAAAGGCCGCACCGGCGACAAGCGCGACCAGGCACGGTGCCCAGGACATTGGATTCGGTCCATCCACGAACTGATCCAATGGCACCCACTTGCGCCTGAGCAGTGGCGATTGCGCAAAGAGCGCGGCCACCTCACGCGCTCGCACAGGATCGCTGCAGCGACGCGGAATGCTGCGACGCGGACGTGGGGTGTGCCACGCCTCATCGCATGCTTGATCGGCACGCAAAGAAATCAACGCACCGGGTCGGGCTGCGACTTGACCCGGTAGCCGATCGCCAGAATCAAAAACCATACCGGGCTGGCCAGCAACGCCTGGCGCGTGTCGGGCTGCAAGGTCAGCAGCACGATGACGAAGGCGAAGAACGCCAGGCACACGTAGCACATCAACACGCCGCCGGGCATCTTGAACGCCGAGGCCGCGTGCTGCTCCGGGCGCTTGCGGCGATATGCGATGTAGGCGCACAGGATCAGCGACCACACGAACATGAAAAGCACTGCCGACAAAGTGGTGACCAATGTAAATGCGGTAACCAGATTAGGGATCAGATACACCAGCATCGCGCCCAGTAGCAGGCACAGGCAGGAGAACAGCAGGCCGCGGGCAGGCACCGCCGCGCGCGAGAGCGTGGCCAAGCCCTTCGGCGCATGCTGTTGTTCGGCCAGACCGTAGAGCATGCGGCTGGTGGAAAAGATGCCGCTATTGGCCGACGAGGTAGCCGAGGTCAGCACCACAAAGTTAATCAGACTCGCCGCAGCGGGAACGCCAGCCAGCACGAACAACTCCACGAACGGGCTCTTGTCGGCCACGACTTGCCGCCACGGCGTCACCGCCATGATGGCGATCAGTGCCAGCACGTAGAAAACCAGGATGCGCACCGGGATCGAGTTGATTGCCTTGGGCAGATTGCGGCGCGGGTCTGCGGTTTCCGCAGCGGTAGTGCCGACCAGTTCGATGCCGACGAACGCAAACACCGCGATCTGGAACCCGGCGAAGAAACCGCCGATGCCCATCGGGAACATGCCGCCGTCGTTCCACAGATTCGACAGCGAGGCCACGTTGCCCGATGGCGACCGGAACCCCCACGCCACCAGCCCGACGCCGGTGAGGATCAGCGCAGCGATGGCGACGATCTTGATCAGCGCAAACCAGAATTCCATCTCGCCGAACACCTTTACCGTTACCAGGTTCAAGCTCAGCAGCAACAGCACGCACAGCATGGCCGGAATCCATGGTGCCAATCCCGGAAACCAGAACTGCGCATAGGCCGCGATCGCGATGACATCGGCAATGGCGGTGATGATCCAGCAGAACCAGTACGTCCACCCGCAGAAAAACCCGGCCCACGGTCCGAGCAGATCGGTGGAGAAGTCGATGAACGACTTGTATTCCAGGTTGGACAGCAGTAACTCGCCCATGGCGCGCATCACGAAGAACAGCATCGCGCCGATGATGAGGTAGACGAACAGGATCGACGGCCCGGCCAGACTGATCGTCTTGCCCGAACCCATGAAAAGGCCAGTGCCAATGGCGCCACCGATTGCGATCAACTGCAGGTGGCGATTGGAGAGACTGCGTTGCAGATGATCGGGCGCGGACGGGTCAGACATGGGCACGGCACCGGCAAGTAAATAAGCTATCAAAAATACGAGATCGCGGCAGCCTGTACCAGGGGTTTGCGCTGCCGCGCCGGGCAGGCCGGTGGATGCGCCTGCGCATGGTGGCCCGCTCGCGCCACCGTGGTGCGTCCGTGCCGGCGCGATTGGCATCTGCGTCGACGCGAGGTACCGGTGTCAAAGCATTGGGTTCCGTCGAGATCGAATCGCGCACACAGCGATCCCAATTCCAGAGCAGCCGCTTACGTGGCCAACATCTCAATGGTCCAGCTCGCTTCCATGACTGCGCGCACAGACCGCCCAGGGCGATTGCTGGTTTCCTGCGCTACCCCATTCCTTAAAGAAGGCTCTCATGTACTCACGTACTCAGTTACTGCTCGCCTTGGCGTTGCTGGCCCCGGCCACCGCGCTGGCCGTGCAGGTCGATGCACAGGGGCGACTCGTCGACGCGCGCGGCCAGACGCTCCAGATCCGTGGTGTGACTTGGCCCGGCTTCGATCGTGCGGCGATGGTGGCGACCGGCTTGCGCAGCAACACGTTGCAGCAGTTGCTGGATCAGATGCAGGTATCGCAGATCAATGCGCTGCGTGTCCCGGTCTGTGCGGCGACTCTGCAAGCCAGGCCTGTGGCTGCGGCCGATGTCGCAGGCGATCCGACGCTGCGCGGCTTGCGGTCTCTGCAAGTGCTCGATGCGGTCGTGCGCACAAGCACCCAACGCGGGATGCAGGTGATGTTCGCATTCGCCGATGCCGGCTGCGATGAGAACTCGCCGCAGCTAGGCACGCAGCAGCAGGCATGGACCAGCGGCTTGGTCACACTCGCACGCCGCTACGGCGACAACGCTGGCGTGATCGGCATCGACCTGGGCAGTAGCGGTTACCGCAATGCCAACTGGGCGGGAACCGCGGCAGATGTGGATTGGAATCGCGTTGCCTCGCGCGCGGCAACTGCCGTGCTGAAGCAGGCACCGCGCTGGGTGGTGGGCGTGGAGGGCGTGGGCAACAACCCGGTGTGCAGCGACTCGGCGCGCAAGGCTGCGGGTAGCAATCTGCAACCGCTTGCGTGCGTGCCGCTGCGTATTGCCGCCAAGCAACTGGTGTTGATGCCGAAGCTGGCCGGCCCAGATCGCGATGCTGCAGATGCGTTTGCAGCATCCGACTTCGCGCGCGCCTTACCTGCAACGTGGCAGCGCGACTTTGGCCAATTTGCAACCGATCACGCGGTGCTGCCGGTCAGCATCGGTGGCGGTCTGGGTGACGGTGATCCGCGCGATCTCGCGTGGCAAAATGCGTTGAGCAGTTACTTGGCCGCAAGCGGTCTGCGCAGTGCGTTTCTGGGCAGTTGGGAAGTGGGCAATGCCAATAACGGCGGCCTGCTCACAGGCGACGGCACCCCGCGTGCCAACAAGCTGCAGGTGTTGCATCAGGCTTGGGGGCTTTCGGGAACCACCTCCGCCCCCATATCTACAAAAAGCGCAATCGCGACGGATCTGAGCAAGGCGACAACCTGGGACAGAACCTTCAGCGGCACCGCGACCTACACAGGATCAGGTTACTCTGGTGGCGCGTTATTACTGGATCCGATTCCGAGCACGGCGTTCATCACTGCACTCAATCCGACCCAGCTGAACTTCGGTGGCGTCAAAGCCGCACTCGCCGGCGCGTATCTGGAAGTGACCGGTCCCAAAGGCAAGACCACCGTGTATGTCACCGACCTTTATCCGGAAGGTGCCTCCGGTGGCCTTGACCTGTCGCATAACGCCTTTGCCGCAATCGGCGACATGGCGAAAGGACGCATCCCGATCAGCTGGAAAGTGGTACGCGCGCCGATCACCGGCAACGTGCAATTTAGCATCAAGAAAGGCAGCTCACGCTGGTGGGCAGCGATCCAGGTACGCAATCACGCCTACCCGGTCATCAAGTTTGAAGTGAAGCAAGGCAGCACCTGGAAGAACTTGCAGAAAATGGATTACAACCACTTTCTCGGCGAGCAGCTCGGCAACCAACCCTTGTCCATTCGTATCACCGATATCCGTGGCAAAACCATCTTCGACACGATTCCTGCGCTGCCGGATGATGGCAACAAGGCGGCATATTTCGAACCCGGCCATGTGCAGTTTCCGTGACATGACTACGCGCCATCTAACCTTCTTAAAGAATCTTTCAGACTCTCAAATCACGGGACGTTGGTCTTGGAGAAAAATGGAGGGTACGGCAATCGAGCGTCGGCAAGCCCCCGACGCAGCACGACGCGTGCCACCCGCATCTATTTCAACCGCCAGCAAGCCCACCACCAACACGACCGGGCAATGCCTGATCATCGTCCTGTTCAAAATTACCAACTTCCTCGCTGAGGCCACCTTGCTGCGGCTCCTGCTCTTCCAACGGAATCTCTTCTTCGTTGGTGTCAGGATCGGGCGTTCCGTGTGCCGACACACCTGCACTAGAGGAGGTTGTCATTGGGCGAGCAGTGCGTGGATTGCGATGCATGAATGACTCCGATGCGTTCAACTGGTGCGCTAACGCTAGGTCGCGCAGCGCTATCGCACCGTGAGCCTGCATGCGTTTGCCCTGACATTTTGTTGACGGGCATGTACCGAAGCGCATCAAAACCGACTGGCTATACAACGCGCAGATAAATCGACCTGAAGTCCGTGCGATCGAGCCACCCGGCGGCACCAACGAAGCGTTCGCAAAGCGCCAATTGCCGCACGCGACTCTGCGCCTGTTTGCCGACAACACGACGATTTTCCGGACGCTGCTGGAAAAGCGCGCAGACGTCATGATCACCGATACCTGCGAGGCGCTATACCAGCAGGCCCGGCTGCCCGGCCTATGCGCGATAGCACCCGAGCAGCCGCTGCAATACAGCAAATAGGTCTTTTCCGCGGTGCATCGCGCCGCAATTCAAACGATCTTGGTCCGCCGCCACCAACGCGACACTTGCTCTTCGCGCACCAGCGTGAACAATCCTGCGCCCAAGATCAGCGCAATACCCACTGCCATCGGCCAATCCAGATTATCGTGAAACAGCAAATAGCCGAACGCGATCGCCCACAACATCTGGCTGTATTGCGTCGGTGCGACCACGCTGACCGGCGCCATGCGCGTGGCATGCATCAGGCAGATCGCGGCCAGGCCAGCGAGCAAACCGTAGCCTGCCAACAAGCCCCACTGGTACAGCGTGGGCCAGACAAAGGTGGGCAACATCATGATCCCCCCCATCACCAGCGGGCCGACCACGCCGGCGCCATATAGTGTCAAGCGCTTTTCGCTGTGGCCAGCCATGCGCAGGGTGATGACCGAGATCGCACCGACCAGGCCGCACACGATCGCCGCCACATGGCCCTGGGTGAGATGGCGAAAGCCGGGCCGCAACACGATCAGCACGCCGATAAAGCCGACGATCACCGCCGACCAACGCCGCCATTGCACTTTTTCCTTGAGAAACACCACCGACAGCACAGTGACGAAAATCGGCATCAAAAAGATCAACGCGAATGCCTCGGCCATCGGCAAGGTGGTGAAGGCAACCACCGAGGTCAGATTGCCGATGGCGCCGGTGAGCGCACGCAACAGCCACAGACTGGGTTGCCTGGCCATCACCAGTTCGCGCAGCTGGTCGTCCGGCTTCTTCAAAAATGGCAACGCCACCAGCATCAACAACGCGCCGAGAAACAGTACTTCGTAGACCGGTAGCGTGCCTTCAAGCAGCTTCACGAACGCATCGCTGATCGAATAGGCCGCATAACAGGCGAACCCCAATAACACCCCCTTCAGCATTGCCGACACTCCGCGGTTGACGCCGATCGGACGAGGTGTCGATACGGACAGCGCCGAGTATGCGGTGCGGCGTGTGTCAGCGGAACGCCGCGGCGTGGATCCAGATCTGGCTGCCGAGCGCGCTGACGGCCCGAACGCAACACCCGATGACCACCAGATGCCCAGACGCAATGGGTCGGTTACGATGCCGGTCCCATCCTTGCATCGGCGTTGCGCCATCCCCGCGCCCGCACACAGATCTGCCAGCCGTGCCTCACTACTCCGGTCCCCTGCTCATACTCTCCGATGCCCAAGCGCTGCTTGCCGCGCGCGGCAGTGGCCTTGCCCAATGGACCGGTTCGCTGGACCTGGGCCGCAGCACCGGCACCGCGCAACTCGACGTGCAGACCTGGCAATGGCGCGGCAGGGGTTACCCGTATCCGGGCAAGCTCAAGGACCGCACGCTGTACTTCTGGGACGGTGATGATTTCGCGCCGATCTCGCGCTTCAGCGGTGCGCTGATCAAGCTGGTGCCCACCAAATGGGGCGCGCCGACCTTCGAGATCGATGGCATCAAGATGCTGCCGTCGGCGCGACTGTCGCCCTTCGAAGATGCGCGCCGCAAGGTGGCGCTAGTGGATCCGCGCGGCAAGAGCGTGCTGGATACCTGCAGCGGCCTGGGCTACTTCGCGGCCTGCTGCCTGGAGGCAGGCGTCGCGCAAGTACACGCGTTCGAAAAGAACGCAGATGTGCTGTGGCTGCGCACGCTCAACCCATGGTCGCCGGATCCGGAGGACGCCGCTGCTGGCGGGCGCCTGCAGCTGAACCATGCCGATATCTCGCAGCACATCGCCACACTTGCCGACGATTCGGTCGATGCCATCCTGCATGATCCACCGCGCTTCGGCATTGCTGGCGAACTGTATTCGCAGGTCTTCTACAATCAACTGGCGCGGGTGCTGCGCCGTGGCGGGCGACTGTTCCACTACACCGGCGCGCCCAACAAACTCACCAGCGGACGCGATGTGCCCAACGAGGTGAGCAAGCGTCTAGGCAAAGCAGGTTTCGCCACGCAACTGGCGCTGGATGGCGTGCTTGCGACGCTGCCTGTGCGGCGGTGATCGCCTGATAGACCGAACTTAGCCGCAGCAGACGGAGCTGCGATACTGCCCCGCTTTCGACATGGACGTTACTTGAGCATCCGTCTTACCGCTTCACTGCTGGACTCGCTGTTAATGCTGCCCGGCGCGCCAGTCCACGCAAGGCACTCCAGGCAAGCCACGTAAACTGCCGCACGGTCGCTGCCGCCCCTGGATCGTTGGAGACGCTATGACCTCATCCCTGCCCCGCCTGCTCACACTGTTCGCCGTCGCCCTGCTGTCGGCCTGCGCCACCCAGGCACCGCGTCCGCCGCAGCGCTCTCCGGACGCGGTCAAGGCCGACATCGCGCGGCGCCTGCCGGCCACGCTCACCGACCGCGCCGGCTGGGCCAACGATGTGTACGTGGCGTTATCCTCGCAGTCGCTCGATGCCAGCCCCGAACACATCTGCGCGGTGCTCGCGGTGACCGAGCAGGAGTCGACCTACCAAGCCAACCCCGTGGTACCCAACCTGGGCAAGATTTCGCGCGCAGAGATCGAGCGCCGCGCCAACGCACACCACATTCCCGGTTTCATGGTCGATGCCGCCTTGCGTATCGACTCGCCGGATGGCCGCAGCTATGCCACGCGAATCGCCGCCGCACGCACCGAGCAGGAGCTAAGCCGCATTTTCGAAGACGTCACCGGCAGCGTGCCGCTGGGCGCGCGCCTGTTGGACGGGCTCAATCCCGTGCACACCGCAGGGCCGATGCAGGTGAGCATCGCGTTTGCCGAGCAGCACGCCGAGGGTTATCCGTATCCGCCCGGCGACTCGATTCGCCATGCGGTATTCAGTCGCCGTGGCGGGATGTGGTTCGGCACCAAGCATCTGCTTGGCTACCCGGCCAACTACGACGCACTGCTGTATCGCTTTGCCGATTTCAATGCCGGTTGGTATGCCAGCCGCAACGCCGCCTTCCAGGCCGCGCTGAGCAAGGCCAGCGGCATCGCGCTTCCCCTGGACGGCGACCTGCTCACGCCGGGCGCCAACCTGGATGCACCCGGCGGCACCGAACGTGCCGCGCGCGCATTGGGCGGCCAGCTGACGATGGACGAACGCCAGATTCGCCGTGCGCTGGAGGCCGGCAATACGACCGAATTCGAACAGACCGATCTGTATCGCCAAGTGTTCGCGCTGGCCGAGCGCAACGCCGGCAAACCGCTGCCGCGCGCGGTGCTGCCCGGCATCACGCTGGAAAGCCCCAAGATCACCCGCACGCTCACCACTGCCTGGTTTGCGCAGCGGGTGAACGAGCGTTGGAAACGCTGCATGGGGAAGTGAGTGACGGTACGCATGCGTGTGCCCGTCCGTGGACGTTCGACACGCCTGCCATGAACACGCACCGATGACACATGCCCTACTTCGGCCGGGCGCCCCGGCGCGATTGAGCTGCCACGTTCTCGGCCACAGGCCTCACGCACGGGCCGACGCGTCTGCAAGCACGGCGTAGAAGACTGCAAATAACACGACTTCCGGCAGAGGCACGCCCCCAACTCACCGGATAGCATCAGGCGGTCGCGCAGACCGCAGTTGCGCGCGCCTTTCGCCACGGAGAGTTCTACATGCCCACCCTGTCGCCGATGCGGCACCTGTTCGCCACCATCGTCCTGGCCACTCTGCCGGCCATCGCCAGCGCGCAAGCCCCCCGCGTCACCGAAGCCGACTACGCGCGTGCCGAACGCCTGACCAGCTACGCCGCGCAACCGCTGGTCGATCATGCCGCTACGCACATCGCCTGGCTGGACGCCATGCACGTGATCTACGTCGATCACGATGCCAAGAGCGACCGTCTGCTGCAGTTGGACACAACCACCGGCAACACCGCGCCGCTGTTCAAGCAGTCCGCACTTTTGGCCTCGCTCAACACGTTGCTGAAGACCGGCGACAAACCGCTCAAGGCCGACACGTTCGTTCCCGCCATCGCACTCACCGCCGATGGCCGCTACCGCCTCACTCTCCGCGACACCGCGGTGGTCTGCGATGCGCGTGCGCGCTGCAGCAAACTCTATGCGAAGGACAAGCCAGAACCGGGCGTGGTGTCGCCGGACAAGCGCAGCGAAGCCTTTATCCGCAACTGGAACCTATGGGTGCGCGACCTGGCCAGCGGCCAGGAAACCCAGCTCACCCGCGATGGCGTGGAGAACTTCGGCTACGCCACCGACAACGCCGGCTGGCAGCACAGCGACAACGCCATCGTGGCGTGGTCGCCGGATTCGCGCAAAATCGCCACCTTCCAGCAGGACCAACGCAAGACTGGCGACATGTATCTGGTCGGCACCAAGCTCGGGCATCCGGAACTGCAGTCCTGGAAATACCCACTGGCCGGCGACAAGGACGTGACCACGATCGAGCGCGTCGTCATCGACGTGCCCACGCGCAGCGTGCTGCGCCTGAAATTGCCGCCCGACCAGCACCGCTCCACGTTGTGCGACGACGTGAGTTGCTCGCCGGGCCTGTGGGACGATGTGAAGTGGGCGCCGGACGGCAGGACACTGGCGTTCGTGTCTACCTCGCGCTTCCACAAACAGGTCTGGTTGCGCATCGCCGATGTCGCTACCGGCGAGGTACGCACCGCCTTCGACGAAACCGCCAAAACCTATTACGAAAGCGGTCAGGTCGCCGCCAACTGGGCGTATCTACCCGGCAGCAACGAGGCGGTGTGGTTTTCCGAACGCAGCGACTGGGGCCAGTTGTATCTTTACGATTTAGCGACCGGCAAACCCAAGCGCGCGATCACCACCGGCGGGGGCAACGTCACCGAGTTGTTGCGCGTAGACCCGGTGACACGCACTGCATGGTTCGTCGGCGTCGGCCGCAGCCCGGGCGTGGACCAGTACTACCAGCAGCTGTGGAAAGTGAGCCTGGACGGCGGTGCGCCGGTCTTACTCACCCCCGAACCGGCCAATCACACCATCGCGCTGTCGCCCGACGGCGCACGCTTTGTCGATACCTACTCCACCACGGTCAACCCGCCGATCACGCTGCTACGCGATGCCGCCGACGGACGCAGCGTCAGCACCATTGCCACTGCCGATATCACCCGCCTCAAGGCCGCCGGCTGGGTGCCGCCTGAGCCGATCACGGTCAAGGCACGCGATGGCAAAACCACGCTGTACGGGTTGATGTTCAAGCCAACGCAATTCGACCCGACGCATCAATACCCGGTCATCGATTACATCTACCCCGGCCCGCAGACCGGCTCGGTGCGTGGTCGCAGTTTCCTCGCCGGCCATGGCGACAATCAATCGCTGGCCGAACTGGGCTTCATCGTGATCGCCATCGACGGCATGGGCACGCCATGGCGTAGCAAGAGCTTCCACGACACCTGGTACGGCGACATGGGCGACAACACCCTGCCCGACCAGGTCGCCGGGTTGAAGGAGCTTGGTCAGCGTTATCCATGGATCGACCTGAGCCGAGCCGGCATCTGGGGCCATTCCGGCGGCGGCAATGCCTCCACCGCCGCCATGCTGCGTTACCCGGACTTCTTCAATGTCGCCTGGTCGGAGAGCGGCAACCACGACAACCGTGGCTACGAAGACGATTGGGCAGAGAAGTATCACGGCGCACATATCGTCAATAAAGACGGTACCTCCAACTACGATGACCAGGCCAATGCCGCGCATGCCGGCAAACTCAAAGGCAAGCTGATGCTGGTGCACGGCACCCTGGACGACAACGTGCCGCCGTATCTGACCTTGCTGGTAGCCGATGCATTGATCAAGGCCAACAAGAACTTCGACATGCTGATGCTGCCCAACGCCAAGCACGGCTACGGCGACCTCACCCCGTATGTCACACGCCGCCGCTGGGATTACTTCGTGCAATACCTGCTTGGAGCCACGCCGCCGGCGGAATATCAGATGAAGCCGATGCCGAAGAACTGAGCCGGTCTTCGCAGCGAATTCAACTCTGAGCTGTTGATGAGCGCCTCGGAGAAGACGTCGAGGTGGGCTTTGAATCCGAGTATCTTGCGCGGGCGGTTGCAGAGCCGTTGCTCGATCCATCGTCAATGCGGGTCGCAGATCGTGCTGAAGTCGGTGTAGCGTGGCAAGTGCTTCCGGGTCAATCCGTTGGCATTTTCGTTGCTGCCGTGCTGAGGACGAATCGGCGAAGTAGAAGTCACCCTGCAAGACAACACGCTTGCCGCCTTGCAGTTGGCCGTAACTGCACGCTACTCGGCAATTACCGATGTGCCGGACCGCCTCCATGTAGCATGCCTGCGCTTTCTTGCAGGCATCAGCATTGAGTTCGGCGATCTGACTGCTCACGAATCGGGCCCATGCGGTTGCGGTATGCGTTGTCGGCATCCGTCTTGGCCACCTGTCCCTGCTCGCGCTGCCGCTCTGCAGTCGTCGCCTCCACCAAGGTCTTGACCCGCTGTTGCTGCGCAGCGGTGAGATTCATCTGCTGCAACAATCCTTGGGGCGCTCGCATCCAGGCTGCGCGCAATCCAGGCGCATCCCGCTGGTAGCACGTTCAGAGGCATGGAACACTCGCTCAGAAGCCTTCGCGCCGCGCGCAGAAAGTTGGCCCTGGCGCGCCCACACGTCCCGGGCAGACGCACCTGCTGCATCGGAGTGGTCATGGCTGCGACCTGCCTTGACATGCCATTGGCGTCAATCCCCAAGGATCGGCGAAAATGACCGCACTGCCGTGCTCCGGCATACGGCCGCAGGGTCCAGAGCATTGAGGTCATTGGTTTCACTTTCCATCGCGGCCTACCATCCGCCGCACGCTGCGTTCGCCTCGCTTTCTATCGCTCTTTTCGGATTTATCTTGAACACCAATGTCCCGCCCCCGACCGCCGACGACCTGCCCCTGACTGACCGCCTGCGCACCGCGCTGGACCTGCTGGAGGCGATCAACGCCGACCACAGCCTGCTCGAAGCGCTGCCCGAGGCCGACCGCGTGCGCCTGCACCAGGTTGTCGCCAAGATCTATCACCCCGAGCCGAAGGCGCGGCGGCAGCTGCTTAAGCAGCGCGAGCGGGAGCGGCATCAGGAAAAAGTACGTAAGGCCGAAGCGTTGCTTGAACAGACCGGCATTCGCACACTGCGGCGCAAACCGGTATTCAGCACGCCGAACTTCTTCCCGCCGCATGCCGCTGGCCTGCACGACGCGCGTAACGGCGAGGACCCTGCTGCCGCACCTGAGCCGACGCATTCACCGGAGCTGCGCCACTGCTATGTATGCAAGCAGAAGTTCACCCAACTGCATCACTTCTACGACCAACTGTGCCCGGTCTGCGCGGAGCTGAACTACTTCAAGCGCACCGAAACCGCAGACCTGCGTGGACGTGCGGCACTGCTGACCGGGGGCCGGGTCAAGATCGGTTATCAGGCGGGGCTGAAATTGCTGCGTGCCGGCGCTGAATTGATCGTCACCACCCGTTTCCCACGTGATTCGGCCGCGCGTTACGCGCAGGAGCCGGATTTCGCCGATTGGGGCCATCGTCTGCAGGTGTTCGGCCTGGACCTTCGCCACACGCCGAGCGTGGAAGCGTTCTGCAAGCAGCTGCTGGCCACGCGCGAGCGCCTGGACTTCATCATCAATAACGCTTGCCAGACCGTGCGCCGCCCGCCGCAGTTCTACGCGCACATGATGGCCGGCGAGAGCGCCGCACTGCATGAATTGCCGGAGACGGTGCGCAACTTGGTGGGCCACTACGAAGGCCTGCGCATTCCCGAACTGCTGCGTGATGCCTCGGCGACTGCGTTGCTGGCCGCACATGGTCGCCGCTTCGACGGCGCCGACGGCCTTACCCGCGCTGCCGAGCTATCGCAGCTGGCACTGCTCGACGACGAACTGGTGGGTCAACAGCACCTTTTCCCGGAAGGTCGGCTGGATCAGGACCTGCAACAAGTCGATCTGCGCGGCCGCAATTCATGGCGCCTGCTGCTGGATGAAGTGCCTTCGGTGGAACTCCTGGAGACCCAACTGGTCAACGCCATCGCGCCGTTCATCATCAACGCGCGCCTCAAGCCGCTGATGCTGCGCACGCCCGAGCGCGACAAACACATCGTCAACGTCTCGGCGATGGAAGGGCAGTTTTACCGCAACTTCAAGACAACCCGCCACCCGCACACCAACATGGCCAAGGCCGCGTTGAACATGATGACGCGCACCTCGGCAGCAGATTATCAAAACGACGGCATCCACATGAACAGCGTCGACACCGGCTGGGTCACCGACGAAGACCCGGCGGACATTGCGGCGCTCAAGGTCCAGCAGGAACGCTTTCACCCGCCGCTGGACATCGTCGACGGCGCCGCACGCATCGTCGACCCGATCATCCACGGCGCCAGCACCGGCGAGCATGTGTGGGGTCAGTTTTTAAAAGACTATGCACCGACGGATTGGTGAGCGGTATCGGTAGCCAAACGTTTCGGCAGAAGCGCACCAATGGTGCGAAGCGCGCGCTGCTGAAATCGCGCAACAGTCGGTTCCTTTGTAGGTGCGACGCCCCCCCGTCCTGAGTAGCGGCCGGGTTTAGAGTCCGGGGGTAATGCTATCGGTGTTAGCCAGATGTTGGGCATACGCAGCCGGTGTCATGCCGCCGATTGCGTTCTTGGGTCGGTCCTCGTTGTATTCGCGTCGCCAGCGTTCGATCTCGGTGCGTGCATGCAGCAGCGTCGGGAACCAGTGCTCGTTGAGGCATTCGTCGCGTAGTCGGCCGTTGAACGATTCGACGTAGGCGTTCTGGTTCGGCTTGCCGGGTTGGATCAGTCGCAACTGCACGCCACGGGCATGCGCCCAAGCGACCATGGCTTTGCCGCAAAACTCCTTGCCGTTGTGCCCCGAGGGCAGGCTTCGCGCTCGGTACGGATGACTTGCGGCAAATCCGCGACTGTCCGCCAGCCGATCCAGCACGCGCGTCACCCCGTGTCCGGAGATCACGCGTTCCACCTCGATGGCGACCGCTTCGTGTATCGCGTCGTCCACGATCACCAGACACGTGATCACCCGACCTTCGGCGGTGCGGTCGAACACGACGTCCATCGACCACACCCGTTTGGCCTGCGATGGCCGCAGCAGCGGCTGACGCTCTCCTATTGGCACCTTTTTGCGTTTGCGACGCCGGAGCTGTAGCTGCTGCTCGCGGTACAGCCGCTCCACACGCTTGTAGTTCACGATGCGTCCTTCCTGGCGAAGTTTGAGATAGATCATCCCAAGCGATGGCGATGCGCGAGCGCAAGAATGCGCTCGCGTCGCTCAACGTTGCGGTCTTCGCGCGGGCGATAGCGCAGCGCACTGGCGCTCATGCCGATCGCCGCCAAGGCGCGACGCTCGCTGGCGCCACGCCCCATCCACTCGCGCACCAGCGCACGACGCGCCGGTGCGCTCACCACTTTTTTCGCAGCGCATCCTTAGATCAGGTCGTTCTCGAACAGCTGCTCGGCCAGCAACTTCTTCAGCCGGACGTTTCAGCTGATCGCTGTTAGTGATGAGGCTTGTGTTGCAGGCCAGGCGCGCAGCGCATTGCAGAACCATGACAGCGTACGCAACCGCAGCAGAGTGCTGTCGCCGGCCTTCCACGACTTCAGGCAACGCAGCTTTGCGCAGCAGGCGCGGTGGCATGATCGACACCAGCGTGAACTCGCTGTTCGATAATGCGGGTTCGCGCAGATCGAAGCCTATGTGCAGGCCGCCGCACATGCGCTTGATGGTTTGGATTTGGTGATCAACAACGGCTCCGGACACGGCAACGCAAGCTGGCAGGCCCGGATGTCGATGTGATGGCCGCGATGCGCTCGCGCACGCCCGTATTTACCTGATCGAGCTTGCGTTGGATGTCGCGCACGCCCCGTGCCAGCCCTGTGCGTTGACGTCGCAGGATGCGCCGCATCCGCTTGAACTGGCGTGCATCCACAGATACAGCAGGCCAGCCATGAAGCACACTGGCAGTGCTGGCACGCCTGTGCGGCCTATAAAGCGTTGCGGTGATTGGATGTTGAGGGTTTTTCAGGGACGACGACTTATCGGGTTCTCGGCCTGGTCCATCGATGGCGACATGACCTTTCGGTCAAGAAGAAACCCTCCATCGTTACGGATGGAGGGTTTCGGGTAAAGCCCCTGGCGATGACCTACTCTCGCATGGCTTGAGCCACACTACCATCGGCGCAGCTGCGTTTCACTTCCGAGTTCGGGATGGGATCGGGTGGTTCCACAGCGCTAATTTCACCAGGGAGACGTTTGGAGAGTCGCCAGTTTTTGCTTCGCAACAAGCGTTTGCACATTAGGTGCAAGCGTTTGCGTTGAAGCGCATACGGCGCTCGTCTCGCATAGTTAACTCGTGACGTAGCTTGCATTTGATGATCTACCAACGTTCGTTGGGACCAAGGCAACTTGAGGTTATATGGTCAAGCCGCACGGATCATTAGTATCAGTTAGCTCAATACATTGCTGTACTTACACACCTGACCTATCAACCACGTAGTCTACATGGTTCCTTTAGGGGGCTTGTGCCCCGGGAAGTCTCATCTTGAGGCGCGCTTCCCGCTTAGATGCTTTCAGCGGTTATCGCTTCCGAACATAGCTACCCGGCAATGCCACTGGCGTGACAACCGGAACACCAGAGGTTCGTCCACTCCGGTCCTCTCGTACTAGGAGCAGCCCCTCTCAAACTTCCAACGCCCATGGCAGATAGGGACCGAACTGTCTCACGACGTTCTGAACCCAGCTCGCGTACCACTTTAAATGGCGAACAGCCATACCCTTGGGACCGACTACAGCCCCAGGATGTGATGAGCCGACATCGAGGTGCCAAACACCGCCGTCGATATGAACTCTTGGGCGGTATCAGCCTGTTATCCCCGGAGTACCTTTTATCCGTTGAGCGATGGCCCTTCCATACAGAACCACCGGATCACTAAGACCTACTTTCGTACCTGCTTGATCCGTCGATCTTGCAGTCAAGCACGCTTATGCCTTTGCACACAGTGCGCGATGTCCGACCGCGCTGAGCGTACCTTCGTGCTCCTCCGTTACTCTTTAGGAGGAGACCGCCCCAGTCAAACTACCCACCATACACGGTCCCTGATCCGGATAACGGATCTAGGTTAGAACGTCAAGCACGACAGGGTGGTATTTCAAGGATGGCTCCACTACAGCTAGCGCCACAGCTTCATAGCCTCCCACCTATCCTACACAGACGAACTCAACGTTCAGTGTAAAGCTATAGTAAAGGTTCACGGGGTCTTTCCGTCTTGCCACGGGAACGCTGCATCTTCACAGCGATTTCAATTTCACTGAGTCTCGGGTGGAGACAGCGCCGCTGTCGTTACGCCATTCGTGCAGGTCGGAACTTACCCGACAAGGAATTTCGCTACCTTAGGACCGTTATAGTTACGGCCGCCGTTTACTGGGGCTTCGATCAAGAGCTTCGCCTTGCGGCTGACCCCATCAATTAACCTTCCAGCACCGGGCAGGCGTCACACCCTATACGTCCACTTTCGTGTTTGCAGAGTGCTGTGTTTTTGATAAACAGTCGCAGCGGCCTGGTTTCTGCGACCCTCTTCAGCTATAGCTCGCATGAGCCACCAAAAAGGGTGCACCTTCTCCCGAAGTTACGGTGCCATGTTGCCTAGTTCCTTCACCCGAGTTCTCTCAAGCGCCTGAGAATTCTCATCCTACCCACCTGTGTCGGTTTACGGTACGGTCTTCGTGAGCTGAAGCTTAGAAGCTTTTCCTGGAAGCGTGGTATCAGTGACTTTGCCATAAAGGCTCGTCTCGGTGCTCGGTCTTGAAGAATCCCGGATTTGCCAAAGATTCAAACCTACTGCCTTTCCCCGGGACAACCAACGCCCGGTACACCTAACCTTCTCCGTCCCTCCATCGCACTCACGCGAGGTGCAGGAATATTAACCTGCTTCCCATCGACTACGGCTTTCGCCCTCGCCTTAGGGACCGACTAACCCTGCGTCGATTAACGTTGCGCAAGGAAACCTTGGGCTTTCGGCGTGCGGGCTTTTCACCCGCATTATCGTTACTCATGTCAGCATTCGCACTTCCGATACCTCCAGCAGACTTCTCAATCTACCTTCACAGGCTTACGGAACGCTCCTCTACCGCGCATAAAACAAGTTTT